>NZ_BMOL01000005.1:182688-242030 GCF_014647055.1 Deinococcus aerolatus
GGGGCCGAAGATCCGCGTGGCCCGCTTCGCTGAGGGTTCGGTGACGCTGGTCGCCGGCGACCACTTCACCATCACGATGGATGACATCGAGGGCGACGCCTCACGCGTGTCCACCACCTACAAGGATCTGGTGCGCGACGTGCATCCCGGCATGGCGCTGCTGCTCGACGACGGCAACATGGCCCTGCGTGTCGAGGGCGTGCGTGGCAACGACATCCTCACCAGCGTGGTGATCGGCGGGGTTCTGAAAAATAACAAGGGCATCAACGTGCCGGAGGCGGACCTGAGCGTGCCCGCCCTGTCCGACAAGGACGTGTCTGACATGGAGTTTGGCGCGGAACTGGGCGTCGACTGGGTGGCGCTGAGCTTTGTGCGCTCACGCGACGACCTTCTGCTGGCCCGGCACTACCTGTCGCGCTTCGGTTCACGCGCCAAGCTGATGGCGAAGATTGAGAAGCCGCAGGCGGTGGACCGCTTCGAGGACATCCTGAAGGAAGTCGACGGCATCATGGTGGCGCGTGGCGACCTGGGCGTGGAGATGCGCGCCGAGCAGGTGCCGACCATCCAGAAGCGCCTGATCCGCCTGTGCCGCGAGGCGGGCAAACCGGTGATCACGGCGACGCAGATGCTCGAGAGTATGATCAGCCTGCCGCGCCCCACCCGCGCCGAGGCCAGCGACGTGGCGAACGCCATCTACGACGGCACCGACGCCGTGATGCTGTCGGCCGAGTCTGCGGCGGGCCTGTACCCGGTGGAGTCGGTGGCCATGATGGACCGCATTGCCCGTGAGGCGGAGGCCAGCGAGCATTACAGCCTGCTGCAGCGCCAGCTGGTGATCGACACCACGCTGGCCCAGGACTCGATCGCCTACTCGGCGTGCACCATTGGGGCCAAGCTCGGCGCGCCGGCCATCGTGGCGTTCACCAGCACCGGGGGCGCAGCGCTGAGAATTGCCAAGAACCGCCCGCCCCTGGCGATCCTGGCCCTGACCCCCAACGAGACCACCCGCAACCAGCTGGCCCTGAGCTGGGGCGTCGTGCCGATGCTCAGCGAGGACCCGCGCAGCACCGACGACATGGTGCGCATTGCCAACAAGGAGCTGAAGGCCAGCAGCCTGGCCGACATTGGCGACCGCTACATCATCACGGCGGGTGTGCCCTTCGGCGTGCAGGGCACCACCAACATGCTGCGTGTGGAGGCCCTGCGCGAGGCGGACGTGGTGTCTCAGTTCTAGGCTGAAGCGCTTGGCCTCCGTGGGCGAATCGGGACAGCCCTGGTTCGCACACGCGGTATTTACTGGGCGGTAACGCCTGAGCCCGTTTCTGTTCCGAACGGCTGTCCCGCCGACGTTGGAGGTGCATTCGGCGCTGGTCAGGCTGGGTCTCTGCGCCTGCACAACAACCCTGACCCGCCTGACCAGAAACGTCAGGGATGGGTCAGATTTTTTATCCACAGGGACGGGCTTTGTCCACACTCTCCTGTGGATAAGTCCCGGGCATATTGAATAACTTTGTTCGTCCTGCACGCTGTCGGTGTACAAAAAAGTTATCCACACCGCCCTGTGTATAACTTTTGGATCCGGGTTCTCTCGCCCGTGGTGCAGGCGGCCCGTGAAGGTAGCGTAAATGGGTGGACCGGGTCAATCCCCCAGCATCAGCCGCGCGAACTTGTCCTTGCCTTTCTGGATGACCACGCCGCCCGTTGCGGCCAGCTGGTCCCGCGTCAGCTGGCCCTGCGGGTCGGTGTATGTCTCGCCGTTCAGCTTCAGCCCCCTGTTCTGGATCAGCTTTTTGGCCGCACCGTTGCTGGGCTCCAGGCCGGCCAGCACCACCAGTTTCGCCATGCTGATGTGCTGGGCGTCAATGCTGTCGTCCAGGCCCGCCGCGACGTTGATGACCGGGATATTGTCGGGAATGCCGCCTCTGGCCACGCTCCTGAAGCGGTCCTCGGCAGCGTCCAGATCGGCGTCGGGGTAAAACCACGCCACCACCTCGCGGGCCAGTTCGCGGTGGGCAGCCACCGGATGCCCGTCCCGCAGCTCTGCGATCCGGGCTTGCGGCAGATCGGTTAGCAGCGTGAAGTAGTTGCCCAGCAGCGTGTCCGGCACCTTCATCAGCTTGGCGAACATGGCGTGCGGCTCGTCGGTCAGGCCAATGTAATTGTCCAGGCTCTTGGACATCTTCTCTGTGCCGTCCAGGCCCACCAGCAGCGGCAGGGTCATCACGACCTGCGGCTCCTGACCGTAGTCGCGCTGCAGAGCGCGGCCCACCAGATTGTTGAACAGCTGATCGGTGCCGCCCAGCTCCACGTCGGCCTGCAGCGCCACCGAGTCGTAGCCCTGCGTGACCGGGTACAGCAGCTCGTGCAGGCTGATGGGGGTGCCGGCGTTCAGCCGCTTGGTAAAGTCGTCGCGCTCCAGAATGCGGGCCACGGTGTACTTGCTGGCCAGCCGGATCACGTCGGCGTAGCCCATCGGTTCGAGCCACTCGCCGTTGTAGCGGATTTCCAGCACCTCGGGCTCGCTCCGCAGGATCAGGCGGCACTGTTCCAGGTAGCTCTGGGCGTTGGCGCGGGTCTCTTCCAGCGTCAGCGGCGGGCGCGTCTTGCTCTTGCCGCTGGGGTCACCGATCATGGCGGTGAAATCGCCGATCAGCATGATGACCTGATGGCCCAGATCCTGAAACTGCCGCATCTTGCGCAGAATCACCGCGTGGCCCAGGTGCAGGTCCGGGCGGGTGGGGTCCGCGCCCAGCTTGACGCGCAGCGGTTGCCCGGTTTTCAGGCTGTTCTCCAGCTTGCGGCGCAGGTCATCCTCGGTCACCAGATCGACGACGCCGCGTCTCAGGAGTTCAAGCTGCTCGGTGACGGGGACGTTGTGGCGAATGGCATTGATGCTGTGCTGATTCATAGGGGCTCCACGGCAAAAAGCGGCGCATACCGTTCTGGCTGCGCCGCTGGGGGGGGTTGGAGTTCAGGCTACGACTGACTACCCACCGCTAGCAGCAGGGGGGATACGCACGTCGGGTCAGGCGCCTCATGTCCCGCAGTGTAGCGGATAGCATGGGCGGCGTGAAGACCATTCAGGACCTGCGCACGACGTTTCCCCGCCCCGGACGGGTGGAATGGCTGGGCCTGCGTCCGGCCCGCCGCGTGCCGCCGGTACGCGTGCCGGAGGTCGAGGCCCACCCGCTCGTCGGCCTGATCGGGGACCACGGCAAGACGGCGCCGGCCCGCCTGACGGCCCTGTCCGGCCAACTGGAGGCGACGCCCAGAACCTCCAACCCGCCCCTCCCTGGCGGCCCCGGCAAACGGCAGGTCACGCTGATTCAGGCCGAACACCTGCCTGTGATTGCCGCGCTGGCCGGGCTGGATGGGGTGGACCCGGAACTGCTGCGCCGCAACATCGTGGTGAGTGGCGTCCCGCTGCTGCCGCTCAAGGACGCCCGCTTTCAGATCGGCGAGGTGGTGCTGGAGGGCACCGGCGAGTGCCATCCCTGTTCACGCATGGAGGAAAACCTGGGGGCGGGCGGGTACAACGCCGTGCGCGGCCACGGCGGCCTGACTGCGCGGGTAATCGTGGGCGGCGTGATCCGCGAGGGCGACGCGGTGACGCCGCTGCTGCCCGAAGGGGCGAAGCAGGGCTGATGGCACGGAAACCCACGAATCCAACCTCACGCACCCTGGCCCGCGCCTTCGGCTTCACGCGCCTGATCGTGGCCCTGGGGGTGTTCAGCGCGCTGGCCTTCAGCTTGGCCTTGTTCATTGCCGCGATTGTGCAGGCGTATCACACCATCGGCGACGCCTTCCGGGACCTGGGCGAGCCAGAGACCACCAAGCACCTGCTGGTGGCCGCCGTGGAGCAGGCCGACACGCTGCTGGTGGGCGTGGCCCTGCTGATCATCGCGCTGGGCCTGCAGGGGCTGTTTGTGGGGCGGCTCCAGAATGTCCCGGAGTGGTTGCAGGTAGCCTCGTTCGATGACCTGAAGCAGAAACTGCTGGGCGTGGTGGTCACGGCGCTGGCCGTCAACTTCTTTGCAGTGGCGCTGGAGTGGACGGGAGGCTCGGACATTCTGGTCTACGGCGTGGCCATTGCCGCCGTGATTCTGGCCGTGGGCGTCTACAGTTCGGTGCTGGGCCGCCTGCACAGCGCCTCAGCCCAGGCCGGGTCGGAGAGGGTTGATGTTGACGCCCACCCTTGATGCCCGCCTGGAAGCTGTGCTGGAACTGATTCGTGCCGACGTCCACGCCGATATCGGCAGTGACCATGCCCGCCTGCCCGTGCGCCTGATCCGGGAGGGCCGGGTGGGGCGCTGCATTGCTGTGGAACTCAATCCCGGCCCGCTGGCCCAGGCAAGACGCAGCGTGGCGCGGGCGCGGCTGGACGCCCAGATCGAGGTTCGTGAGGGCGACGGCTTTGCCCCGGTAGCTCCCGGTGAGCTGGACAGCGCCAGCCTGTGCGGGATGGGCGCCCACACCATCCGGGGGATTCTGGAGCGGGCAGGGGAGAGGCGGCCTCCGGCACTGGTCCTGCAACCCAACGACTCGGCCCTGCTGATCCGCCTGTGGGCGCGTGAGGCGGGCTACCACGTGCGGGCTGAGCGTCTGATCGCCGGGTACTGGCCTTACCCGGTGCTGCGCCTGGAGCGGGCCGCTGGCGCGGACCCGGCCTACGAGGACGTGCCGGTGGACGCCGCACTGAAGTACGGGCCGCTGCTGTTGCGGGCGGGCGGCGAGGTGGTTCGCCGACAGATTGAAGCCGATATAGTGCGGCTCGGCAGTGTGGCCGCGCCAGGACGAGCATCCTGGGATGAACTGGAGACCGCGAGAACGGCGCTGGCAGTACTGGACAGCAGAATGAAATAAAAAACCCGCCTTTCGGCGGTGATAGAACAAAGATAGCGCAGTATCCAGAGAAAGTCAAATTTATGCGGCGGGCCGGTAGTGGACTTCCGAGCATGACGGGTGTTCAATGAAGCATGAACGGTTTGAAGTGTCCGCAGTGCGGAGGCGTCTATATCGTCAAAAACGGCCACGCACACACAGGCAAGCAGCGTTACCTCTGCCGGGTTTGCACGTTCCAATTCACCTTGAACCATGCTCGGCCTCCAATTTCTGCTGAACAGGTGCAACTGGTGGACCGTTTGCTCTCCGAGCGCATCTCCCACCGCGGCATTTGCCGGGTGGTAGGGGTCAGCCGGACCTGGTTTCGTCATCACCTGCAATCGCTGGTTCAGACCGTGCCACACCGCATTGATCCACAGGAGGTGGTGTCCTCAAAACGGTGAGCATTCCAGCACCAGCGCCGCTGGTGCTGGAATGCGATGAATTATGCACATTTGTGATGCGGCACACCCATCAGCTCTGGATCTGGCTCGCCATGGACCGACACACGCGCAAAATCGTGAGTTGCTTTATGGGACGGCGGGATGCAATCAGCGCATTTGGATTGTGGGAGGGCCTGCCCACCCCATACCTCGATGCGGTCTGTCACACAGACCGCCTGGGGGCCTACAAAAGTGTCGTTTTTGGCGCGCTGCACCGCATCGGTGGCACCCAACATATGGAGCGATTCAATGCCACGCTCAGAGTGCGCCTGGCGCATCTGGTTCGAAAAACGCTGTCTTTCAGCCGCAAGCAAGCCAATCTGGAGATGCTGATCTGGCTGTTCATTCACCGCTACAACGCGTCATTCCCTTGAACCCTCTACCCGGCGGGCCGGAACATTGCCTTGCCTCACGTTGTTTTTCTTACCTACCAACTGAACGCAATGCATATGTTGGGTCTCTGTTCCCTGCCCTACAACGGGTGCCAGCAAAATTCAGGTAATAAAAAATCCGCCTCAATCGGCGGTGTTGATAAGGACTATAGCGCGGGATGCACGGGCTGTCAATTTTATGCGTTGTGTTAAAAAAGGGCGTCTGGGACGGAATTTTCCGACAGGCACACGCAGACTGCATGCATACTTGCGGTGTCCACACACCAAGCAGAAACGGCGGACAGGCAATCTCCTGTCCGCCGTTTCTGCCTCGCGCGCTTACTCGCGTTCGCGTTCGCGTTCGGCGTTCAGCTGGGCCTGAAGCTGGGCCTGCCGCTGGCGCACGTAGTCCTGATGGAAGCGGGTCTCGTCCATCAGGTCGGTGCCCACGGTCAGCTGACCGGTGGCAAGTTCGCGCATGGCCTGGGTCACCAGGTTGCGGGTGCGGACGCGCTGCTCAACGGGCAACACGCTGGGGGCGCCGGAGCGCAGTTGCAGCGCACGCTTGGCCGTCACGACGCTCAAGCGGTATTTGCTGTCGGTCATCGCGAGCAACTTGTCAATGTCTTTTTCCGCCATAGTGTTTAAACCTCCCTCTCCAGACCGTCTGGTCTGGCCTCTTCGACCCCTCAGCTTAACCCCTGCGTGCGGGCTAAAGGGGGCGTCAGCTTTCAAAATTCCTGCCCTGCGCCCGACCGCTGCGAAGGCCGGAAGCCTCCATTGCTGGAAACCCCGGCCTGCACAGTGGAAACGGAACCGCGAAGCGGGCTTAGGACTGCTCTTCTTCGTTGCTGGCTTCGCCCGTGTCGGCGCTGCCAGTGTCGGCTTCGCTGCTCTCGGCCTTGGCATCGTCGAGGGTGGTCTCGCCTTCCAGCACCGCGGCAGCGGCTTCCTCGGTAAGCTCGCCGGACGCCACCAGACCAGCCACCTGGGCAGCCTGGGTCTCGGCGTCGGCTTCCTCGGCGCTCAGGCGCGGCGGCAGGACGCTGATCACAACCTGCTCCTCATCCACAGCCAGCTTGACGCCCTCGGGCAGCTGGATCTGGCCGGCGGTGACGTGATCGCCGATCTGCAGCTTGCTCACGTCCACGACCAGTTCCTGCGGAATGCGGCGCGGGCCGGGGGCAATGATGGCGAGGTTGTGAACCACGGTGTCGAGCAGGCCGCCCATGATCTCGCCCTGGCTCTTGCCCTTGGTGTGGACCGGCACGGAGACTTCAATGGCCTCACCGTAGGTGACCATGTAGAAATCGACATGGATCGGCACGCGGCGGCGCTTGTCCATCTGCACGGTCTTGACCAGCGCGGGGAAGGTCTCGCTGCCTTCCACGGTGATGTCGTACAGGCCGGTGGTGCTGGTCTGGCGGAAGGCCCGGTCAAAGGCCTTGCGGTCCAGGGTGAAAGAGACGTTGTTTTCCTTGTTGTAGGCGACGGCGGGGATCATGCCTTCGGCCAGCTTTTCCTGACTCTTGCGGGGCTTTGCGTTCAGTTCCATGTGCGTAGACTCTCCTTGGCGCTTTCCGTCTTCTGCTCCCTGCCGCACGTCGACCATTCATTTCTGAGGTCGGGGGCGGGGGTGAACGGGCAACCCTGCCAGCATAGCAAACCCCGGCCCGCCAGTGGAAGGGCAGGCAGCCAGCAGCCTCACTGGTCCGTGGCTGCTGGCTGCCGTTCCGCTGGCACAGGACATGCTGGGCCAGTGGGGCAACTGTTCCCAGTGCTACTCCCGGTAAAGTGGAGGCATGACAAAGCGTGGGTGGGCAGGTGCGGTGCTGGTGGGCCTGGGGCTCCTGGGCGGGCTGGGGGCGTGCAGCAGCAGTGGCGGCGTGGAGCCCGCAAACCCGCTGATCACCGGGCGGGTGTGGAACGTGGCGCACCAGGGCGGCGAACGGCTGTGGCCCAGCAACACCATGCTGGCTTTCCAGAACGCGGCGGCGCTGGGCGTGGACATGCTGGACACCGATATGCACGCCACGAAGGACGGCGTGCTGGTGCTGGCACACGATGACACGCTGGACCGCCTGACCAATACCAGGGGCCGCATCCGGGACCTGACGCTCTCGGAGGTGCGCGAGGCCGACGCGGGCTTCACCCTCTCGCCCGATAGAGGCAAGACCTTTCCCTTCCGGGGCCAGGGCGTGCGCGTCGCCACATTGGATGAGCTGCTCGCCGGGTTCCCGGACATGCCGCTGTCCATCGAGATCAAGCAGGTCGAGCCAAGCCTGGGCGTGCCCTTTTGCCAGGCGCTGCGCGACGCCGGGGCCACCTCGCGCGTAGTGGTCGCCAGTTTCAGCGACGTGGCGATGGGCGACTTCCGCGCCGCCTGCCCCGAGGTGATGACCAGCATGACCGAGAGGGAACTGCGTCCGCTGGTGCTGCTGAGCAAGGTGGGGCTGGCTGGGCTGGCCCCATTGCCGGGCCGGGCGGCCCAGGTGCCGCTGACCGGCGGCGGCATCACGGTGGTCACGCCGTCGTTCGTGAAGGCCATGCACCGACGGGGTGTGGCCGTGCAGGTCTGGACCATCAACGACGAGGCCACCATGCGCCGCCTTATCCGCATGGGCGTGGACGGCATCCTGACCGACGATCCGGCGCTGCTGAGACGGGTGCTCGCCGAGACAGGTCAGGCGGGGCCAACAGGGCAATAAAATCAGCAGGACAAGCAAACACGGAGCGGAACCCGCAGGCTCCGCTCCGTCATGCTCTCCGGGGTTGGATCAGTTCCAGTTCACCGCGCCGTAGGTCTGCTCGCGGGCCGGGCCGCAGGAGAAGATCACGACCGGGCAGTTCACGGTCTCCTCGATCAGGTCCAGGTAGGCCTGGGCCTCCTTGGGCAGCGTGGCGCGGCTGTCTGCGCCGTCGGTGGTGGACCAGCCTGGCATGTTCCGGTAGACCGGCTGACCGTCGGCGTCATAGCCCACGCATACGGGAATGGTGTCCAGGCCCGCCAGGATGTCCATCTTGTTGATGACCAGACCGTCGAGGCCGTTGACGTCCACGGCGTATTTCAACAGCGCCAGGTCCAGCCAGCCCACCCGGCGTGGGCGGCCGGTGGTCGTGCCGAACTCGTCCCAGGGCTTGCTGCCGTCGCCGCGCAGGCGCAGGATCTCGTCTGCCCCCGAGACCTCGGTGACGAAGGGACCATGCCCGACGCGGGTGTTGAAGGCCTTGGCGACGCCGTACACCTTGTGCAGCGCCTTGTGGTTGACGCCCGCGCCGACCAGGATGCCGCCCACGGTGGGGTGGGAGCTGGTCACGAATGGGTAGGTGCCGTAGTTCAGGTCCAGCAGCGTGGCCTGGGCGCCCTCGAACAGCACGTTGCGGCCCTCGGTGATGGCCTGGCGCAGCTGCGCTCCGGTGTCCTGCACGAAGGGCAGCAGCGCCTCGCGGGTGGGGGCCAGGGCGTCCAGGGCCACCTCCACGCTGGTCCAGCCCGCGTCGCGGGTGCTGTTGGGCTTGGCCTCCAGCAGCCGTTCCAGGCGCTCGCGCAGCACGCTGTCGTCGGCCAGGTCGCCGAAGCGCAGGCCCACGCGCCGGGCGCGGTCGGCGTAGGCCGGGCCGATGCCGCGCCCGGTGGTGCCCACGAAATCCTTGCGGCCGTCCACATACTTGTGGTGTGGCAGCACCAGATGGGCGCGGTCACTGATGCGCAGTTCCGGGCTCAGACCCGCGTTCAGCAGGTTCTGGCGTTCTTCCAGGAACTTGTCGGCATCGATCACCATGCCGTCCCCCAGGATGCTCACTGCCCCGGGATGCAGCACGCCGCTGGGCAGCAGGTTCAGCTTGAAGGTCTGACCCTTGGCCGTGACCGTGTGCCCGGCATTCGCGCCGCCCTGAAAACGCACCACGTATTCCGCTTGCGGAGCCAGGAAATCGGTGATCTTTCCCTTGCCCTCGTCGCCCCACTGCGCCCCTAAAATTGCAATTCCAGGCATCTCAGCCCTCCGGCCATGCGCGCAGACTTGCTCTCCTTGGTCCTGGCCGTCTGGCCTGGAGCAAAAAAAACACGGCGCACGGCACCGTGCCTCAGCTTAGTGGATGGCGGTGGCAAGGGGGTGAGGTTGTGTAGGGGTAGGGAAGGAGCGTGGGCGGGCGGGGTGAGGGGGGCAGCGCTATTCCCCCGTCAGCGTCAGCACCAGCCGCCGCGCGCCGCCGCTGTCACGGTGCTCGCACAGGTACAGGCCCTGCCAGGTGCCCAGGGCCAGCCGTCCCTGCCGCACCGGGAGGCTCAGGCTGGCGCCCAGTACACTCGCCTTGATGTGCGCAGCCATGTCGTCATCGCCCTCCAGGGTGTGCTCGAAGTCGGCCCAGCCGTCGGGCACGGCGTGGTTGAAGTAGCGCTCGAAGTCGCGCCGCACGTCGGGGCTGGCATTCTCGCTGACGGTCAGGCTGGCGGAGGTGTGCTGGATGAAGACATGCAGCAGGCCCACCTGCACGCGGGCAAGCTCGGGCAGTGCCGAGAGCACCTCGCGCGTGATGAGGTGAAAGCCGCGCGGAAACGGTCTGAGGGTCAACTCGCGTTGGTGCCACATGCCGCCCAGCGTACGCCGCAGTTGCTACAGTCAGCCGCATCAGGGGGCAAACCATGAACGACGAACGGGAGAGGATTTTTACCGTGGAGGCCACGCCGGTCAAGTTTGGTCCCGGCGCGGCGCTGGACACTGGCTGGGAGCTGCGGCGGCTGGGGGCGCGGCGGGTGTTTTTCGTGGTGGACCCCGAAGTGCTGCGGCTGGGGCTGGCCGACGCCGTGCTGGACAGTGTCCGCACCGAGGGCATTGAAGTCACCGTGTATTCGGACGTGGAAACCGAGCCGACGCTGGCGTGCTTCGAGCGGGCCGTGGCGGCGGCGCGTGCAGCTGACGCCGACGCCTTCTCCGCATTGGGCGGCGGCAGCGCCATCGACATCGCCAAGGTGGCGAATCTGGTGGTCTCGGACGGGGGCGCGATCATGGAGTACGTGAACGCGCCGGTGGGTGGGGGCCGTCAGCCGGCGGGGGCGCTGCGCCCGCTGCTGGCCATTCCCACCACCCCCGGCAGCGGCTCGGAGGCCACCACCGTCGCCATCCTCGACCTGCCGGAACTGCGGATCAAGACGGGCATCAGCCACCGCCGTCTGCGGCCCACGCAGGCCATTGTGGACCCGGAGCTGACCCGCAGCGCCCCCGCCGCCGTGATTGCCTCGGCGGGGCTGGACGTGGTGTGCCACGCCGCCGAGAGTTTTCTGAGCCGCCCGTACACCAGCCGCCCGCGTCCCGCCAGCCCCGCCGAGCGTCCGCCCTACCAGGGCAGCAATCCGGTGGCGGACCTGTGGTCCGCGCAGGCCATCCGCAACGGTGGCGAGTTTCTGCGCCGCGCCGTGCGGGACGCCGGAGACGGCGAGGCCAGGGGCGCCATGATGCTCTCGGCCACCATGGCGGGCGTGGGCTTCGGTTCGGCGGGCGTGCACATCCCCCACGCCTGCGCGTACCCCATCGCGGGCCTGAAGCACCAGTACCGCCACCCCGGCTATCCCGGCGATAAGAAGTTCGTGCCGCACGGCTTCAGTGTGATCGTGACCTCGCCCGCCGCCTTCCGTTTCACCTTCGACAGCGCGCCGGCGCGGCACATCCAGGCCGCCACCATGCTCAGCGGGCAGGTCTATGAGGCCGACGACCGGGACGCCCTGCCGGACGCGCTGCTCGCGCTGATGCGCGACGTGGACGCCCCGCTGGGGGTGCGTGAATTCGGCTACGACGACTCGGACATTCCCGCGCTGGTGGACGGGGCCATGAAACAGCAGCGTCTGCTGAACGTCGCCCCGCGCACGCCCACAGCAGACGATCTGGCGCGGATCTTTGAGGAGTCGATGGGCTGACAGCGCTGGGCTGACGCGCCTGGGTTGGCCCCTACTCCACCACGTCCAGCAGGTGGATCTCGCCCGTTTCTGCGGGACCGTCGATGGTCAATACCTCCAGACGGCACGGCAGGTCATCGCGGCCCAGCTCACGGGTCAGGTATGTCAGCGCGGCCCGGTGCATCAGCGCCAGTTTGCGCGGCGTGACGCTCTCGGCAGCGCTGCCGTAACGACTCTGGCGGCGCTGCCGCACTTCAGTGAACACCAGTGTGCCGCCCGTTCCGTCGGGAGCGGTCTCGCGCGACACGATGTCGATCTCGCCGCCGGGCATGCGGTAGTTGCGGGCCAGCACCTCGCGGCCCAAGCCCCGCAGGTGGGCCGCGGCGCGGTCCTCGGCGTCCGCGCCCTTCACGGGTTGGCCGCGCCGCGCCGCGTTCTCAGGCCAGCCACGCGGCCCAGCCCGTGAAGTCCGGCACGGCCAGCGCAGCCCCCGCCGCCAGCAGGACAGCCTCGGAGGCGGTGGTGCTCAGGGCCACCACGCGGCAGCCGGCCCCGGCGGCGCTCCTGACCCCGTTGACCGCGTCCTCATGGGCCAGACAGTCGGCAGCGTTCAGGCCCAGCCTCTCTGCCCCCAGCAGAAACGGCTCCGGGTGGGGCTTGCCACGCGTGACGTCCTCGCCCAGCACGCGGGTTGCGAAGCGTGCCCCCAGGCCCAGCGCCTTCATCCCGAACTCCACATTCACGCGGTCCGCGCTGGTGACCAGGCTGTAGGGAATGCCGCGCCCCTCCAGCACGTCCAGATACGCGCTGAGGCCCGCGACCTCGCGCAGCTGCCCAGAGCCCAGATCGCGGTAGCGGCCCTCCTTGGCATCGTGGAAGCGGGCGCTCAGCGCGGCCTCCGGATACCGGCCGGTCAGCCGCTCGATGATCTCCGGGTTGCGCCCGCCGTCCACCTTAGTGTCCAGATCGTGCTCGGTCAGGTTCAGGCCCAGCACCTCGGCGGCCACCTCCTGCCACGCCTGCCGGTGAAAGGCGTTGTTGGCGGTCAACACGCCGTCCATGTCGAACAGTACGCCCGCCGGACGCCACGGCCAGTTCACGCGGGGTCCGTTTCGGGGCCGTGGCCCAGATCGGCCAGCAGGTCGCGGTACAGCCGGGCGGCGTCGGCGCGCACCTCGTCCAGCGTGGCGTCGTCTGGCGCGAGGTCCAGGGCCGTTTCCAGCGCGGCTTCCAGCACGCCGGAATAGATCGGCCAGCGGGCGGACGAGTCTGTCCCGGTTGTCCCGGTGTCCGGCAGTTCCGCGTCGTTCACGCCGTCCAGGGCGCGCAGGGCCGCCTCGGCTGCCAGCCGCTCGGCGTCTTTCTTGCTGCGGCCCTCGCCGCCCACGCCCAGCACCTGTCCGCCGGCCACCACCTGCACGCGAAAGGTCCGGTTGTGCGCGGGACCGTGCGAGACCGCCTCGAAGATCGGCGCACCCTGCCCCAGGTTGAGGAGCCGCGCGATCAGTTCACCCTTGGCATTCATGGCTTCAGACTAGGGCATCGTGGCGCGTTAGCCTGTGGCTATGCGCCCGCTGCTGACCCTGCTGCTCGTCTCCTGCACCGCCTGGGCGGGAGGGCTGGCCCAGGGGCCGCCGCCCAGCAGCCCCATTGCGCCGGGTCAGGTCTGGACCCTGCAGGCCGTGACCGCCGAGGGCGAGATCTTCCAGACCACCCTGCGCCTTGGTCCGCAGCCGCCGCAGGGCACGCCCGCCACCTACCGTGCGGACCGGGGCGTACTGCTGCTGGACCACAAGAACTCGTCCCTGATCGCCCTGGATCTGGCCGACGCGCAGGACGGCGGGCTGGCGCTGGCCTGCGCCTATATCGGCCCGCTGGACGCACAGACCTTCGAGGGCGTGCTGGCCGCCGCCACGCTGGAGAATCTTCCGCCCCTGCTGGAGGCGGCCCTGGCGGTCTTTGGGGTGGCCAGAACCCCCGAAGACCGCGCTGAGGCCAGCGCCGAGCTGCGGCTGGGGCGCTGCACACTGACGCGGGTGGCGGAGGGGGACTGACTTGGTGGGACCAGAGTGGAGTTGCCGTGGGCAGAGAAGTTCTGAGAGGCGTCGCGGCAGGCTGCTTCAGCCTCTGGCGTGAGGTCTGCGCCACCGGACCACGTGTCGTTTGAATGTTCGGCGGGAACGGGCCTAGCCAGTCATGTCGGCGTTTCGCGCCCCGGCCACCCGCGAATCCAGCGCGGCCAGTCGGCGGCGCAGGCCCAGGATGTAAAGCTCCGGCGGCACCTCCTCGCCGTAGCACCACGCCCGGACCTCCCGGTGCTGGGCGGTCCGCAGCAGGCTATCCAGCACCTGCAGGAGATGTTCGCGGCCCGCACGTGCCTCGGCCAGCAGGTCCGGCAGGGTCATCTCGGCCAGCGGGGCGGTCTTGCGGAGCGGCAGCGCGGCCCAGTCGTCGCCCAGGCCCAGCCGCATCTCCATGGTCATCTTGCGCCCCATGCCGATGCTGGCGCGCAGGGTGTCCTCGGCCCCCGCGCCCCAGTGGGGGGAGTTCAGCACCTCGGCCTGCCGCGCACTCAGGGCGTCCAGCTCACGGCGCACCTCCGGCACCGTGGCGGTCCGGGCCTCGGCCCGCAGCAGGTCCAGCGGGTGGGGATCGGCGGTCACAGGCTCAGTCCTCCCATTCCCTGACCGGCACGAACTCCAGTCCGTCGCCGCTGGTGGACAGCACCTGATAGCGGTTGTTGAACTGCACCACCAACTCGCCCCGGTCCAGATGCTGCGGCGACACCACCGGCTTGCGGAACACGTAGTTGCCGTCGTCGTCGACGCCAATGTGCGCGCCCTTGGTAAAGCGGAACTCGACGATCTCGCCGTGCCGGGCGGTGCGGACGCGCACCCGGAAGGTCTGGGCGTCATCCTGCTTGACGTTGGGGTTGGCGGGCACTTTGCGGAACAGGTTGAACATGGGGCCTCCGGGCGTGGGCGGGGGAATCGTCAGATTTCTTTGAGCAGGCGGGTCAGCAGGCGCACGTGGTCCGGCCAGCGGTCCAGACGAACGTGCTCGTGGCTGGCGTGCGCGCCGTCGCCGGGGGCGCCCAGACCGTCCAGGGTGGGTGCGAGCGGCGCGGTGAAGTTACCGTCGCTGCCGCCCCCCACAACCTCATGGCCGACCGTGAAGCCCAGCTGCTGCCCGATGGCCTGGGCCTGAGCGAACAGCGCCATCGTCGCCCCGCCCTGCTCGAAGGGGGGCCGGTTCAACCCGCCCCCAAGGGTCAGCGTGACGCGCGGGTCCGCCGGGGTCATGGCCTGCACGGCGGCCGTGACGCGCTCGGCCTCGGCCAGGGTGGACACGCGCAGGTCAACGTCCAGCACACATTCGGCCGGCACCACGTTGACCGCGCTGCCCCCCCGGATCAGCCCGACGCTGATGGTGGTGCCGATGTCCGGACGGGCCAGGGCCTGAATTTCCAGCACCGCCTGCGCGGCGGCCGTGATTGCGCTGGCGCCCTCCTCGGGCTTGTTTCCGGCGTGGCTGGCGACGCCGTGAAAGTGCAGGGAAAAATGGCCGGTGCCCTTGCGGCCGGTCTTGAGGTTGTGGCTGTCGGCCACCGGCGGCTCCACCACCAGCACCGCACGGGCGTGGCGGGCAGCGTTCTCGATGTGCCCGCGGCTGCTGGCACTGCCCGTTTCCTCATCCGGCGAGAGCAGCACCTGAACGCCCCCCCTGGGCCACCCGTGGTTCAGGCTGCGCAGGGCGTGAATCAGCCCTACAATGCCGGCTTTCATGTCGTAGGTGCCGGGCCCGTAGAGGCGGTCGCCCTCCACACGCCACGGCATCTGTGCCAGGGTGCCGTGCGGCCAGACCGTATCGGCGTGGGTCAGCACCAGAATCGGCTGCTCGTCGTATCCGACACCGAAATTGAACAGGCGGGTGCCGCCGGGCAGGCCGTGCGTCTCCGCGCCGAGGTCGCGCGCCCACTGTTCGACCACGTCCATGACGCGGCAGATGGCGGCCAGATCGCTGGACGGCGACTCGATCTCGACCAGGGTCCGCAGATCGTTCAGCATGGCCTGGAGTTCGGGGTGACCTTCTGGGGATGACATACCGCCCATGCTACCCCGGCCTGCCGCCCCGCCAGAATGTGCTGGAGGTCAGGAAAAAACCTCCAGCAGGGCACCGGAGGTCTGGATGTGTCGGGAATTGACCTGCGCGAACAGCTTAGATCAGCAGTTCGAGTTGCTGGGCCGTGACCTTGACCCGGGCGCGGCCCTTCAGGTACAGGTCATGGACCGCCTCCTTGCCGAAAATACGGCCCAGGTGGGTGCTGGTGACTTCCAGGATGCGCTCCCCACCGCGCTCGGCGCTGATCCTGAGCCGGACGATGTTGGTGGTGCCCGGAACCCAGCTGCACAGCATGTCGTGAAGGGCCTGGGGCGTCGCCGCTGCGGAATGGGCCGCTGTGGAAAGCGAGCGGGTCAGGGACTTGGCCTTGGATGCAGTGGTCTGGGCACGGGCGGACGGGGGTTGAGGAACAGTCATCATGGGCCTCCGAAAAAAATAAAAATGAGTATCAATTGGTGGGCCGTACTGCGGACACCGGTTTCGCAATCCAGGCAGAACCTGCGCACACCAGCGTCAGAAAATCGACGCCGCGCCGCGAAACGGGGCTATGCCAGAATTTCGAGGCCGGGGGTGCCGATATGTCTAGCCTAACTGACGCCTTTCTGATGATCAGGAGCGCGGCACCCAATTTGCCTTGAGTGTTTCGTCATGAAGGCTGATCCGGTGGGCGTTGAGGCTTGCTGTCCCTGGAGAGCAAGCGGCTATCCTGAGGGCCATGTCCAATTCATTGCCCGGCCCCGACAGCCTGCTCGCCCTGGCCTTTCCCTCGGGTCCCCAGGTCAGCCCGGACGGCAGAAGCGTCGCCTTCGTGCTGGCCCGCGTGGAAGAAGAAGACCCGCAGAACATCGACGCGGCATTTGCCCGGCCACGGTACAAGACCCATCTGTGGCTGAGTGACGGCGGCCCGGCGAGGCAACTCACCCACGGCGAGGGCCGTGACAGCTTGCCGCGCTGGTCCCCGGACGGGGGGACGCTGGCCTTTGTGCGGACCGGTAACGGGCGGGGAGGCCAGCTGTACCTGATGCCCCTGGGCGGCGGCGAGGCCCGGCGCGTGACCGCCTTCAAGGGGGCCGTGCAGGACGTACAGTTCAGCCCCGATGGGCGCTTTCTGGCGTTCTTCAGCGCGGGCGACGATGAGGACAAACGGGACGAGCGCGGCGAGGCCCGCGTAATCACCCGCCCGCGCTACCGCTTCAACGGGCGCGACTGGCTGCCCGAACGCCCGCCCCGGCTGTGGCGCTACGACCTGAAGGCCGACACGGTGACCGAGTGGTTCGCGCCCGAAACCGAAATTGGCAGCTACGCCTGGCAACCGGATTCTTCCGGCGTATTGTTCGTTTCCAGCGCCACCGAACTGGCGGCCACCCAGGGCCAGCAGGAGGTCTACCGCCTGCCGCTGGACGGAACGCCCACGCAGCTCACGCAGTGGAACTCGGGCATCGGAACGCTGATCCCGCATCCGGATGGACAGCGCTTTGTCCTGGTGGGCCGCCCCGAGGGCAAGGGCAGCCCGGAAAACAGCCACCTGTTCCTCGTCGAGGCGGACGGCTCCTGGCAGCGGCTGGACGGGGGCCATGATCACGGCGTCGGCAACATGGTGGGCGGCGACTGCCACGTCGGGGCGCTGCCCGAGAAGCCGGTGTGGCTGGATGACCGCACCCTGCTGTTCTCCAGCACCGTGCGCGGCAGCTGCGGCCTGTTCCGCGTGACGTTGGACGGCGAGGTCACGGCCCAGGATCACGATGCCCGGACCGTCATTCCCTCCTTCTCGGCGGGAGGCGGCGGCGTGGCGCTGATCCGCGAACGGGCGGACCGGTTCCCGGAGGTGGAGCTGAACGGCGTGCAGGTCACGGCCCTGCATGAGCGCCTGACCTTTCCGGCCCGCACGCCGGAGCGCGTGACCTTCCACAATGAACTGGGGGAGGGCGAGGGCTGGGCGCTGCTGCCAGAGGGTGAGGACCGGGTGCCCGCCCTCCTGAGCATTCACGGCGGTCCACACACCGATTACGGCCACGCCTTCATGCATGAGTTCCAACTGTTCGCCGCGCGCGGTTACGGCGTGTGCTACAGCAATCCACGCGGCAGCGCCGGCTACGGTCAGGCCTGGGTGGACGACATCCACGGGCGCTGGGGCGGCCCCGACACGGACGATCTATTGAACTTCTTTGACCGCTGCCTGGAGGCCCACCCGCGCCTGGACGGGACGCGCAGCGCCGTGATGGGTGGCAGCTACGGCGGTTTCATGACCAACTGGATCACCAGCCACACGACGCGGTTTCACGCGGCCATCACCGACCGCAGCATCTGCAACCTGCTGAGCTTTGGCGGCACCTCCGACATCGGGCTGCGCTTCTGGGACGACGAACTGGGCCTGAACTTCCATCGCCGCGCCGACGCACTGCGGCTGTGGGAGATGAGTCCGCTGCAATACGTGGAAAACGTCAAGACGCCCACGCTGATCGTACACAGCGTGCTGGACCACCGCTGCCCCGTCGAGCAGGCCGAGCAGTGGTACGCCGCTCTGACCCTTCATGGTGTCCCAGTGCGCTTCGTGCGCTTCCCCGAGGAGAACCACGAGCTGTCCCGCGCGGGCCGTCCAGACCGGCGCATCAAGCGGCTGGAGGAATACCTGAGCTGGCTGGAGCAGTGGCTGAAGGACTGAATTGGTCTTTGAACATGCCCGTGCATTTGCCCCTCTCCTTAGCGGGAGGGGTTTTTGCCTGTCGCCCTGTTGGGGGAGGCGAGAACACCCGAGGCGGAGATTCTGGCCGCTGCGTCAGACGCACAGGCTGTTCTAAACTGCCCCCATGACCCAAACCCGCAAGGAATCCGACACCATGGGCACGCTGGACGTGGCCGCAGACCGCTACTGGGGTGCACAGACCGAGCGCAGCATCCATAACTTTCCGATTGGCCGCGACACCTTTGTCTGGGGCCGCCCGATCATCCGGGCGCTGGGCATCCTGAAGAAAGGCGCGGCGCAGGCCAATGCTGAACTGGGCGAGCTGCCGGGTGACGTGGCGGACCTGATCGTGCAGGCCGCCGACGAGGTGATCGCCGGGAAACTGGACGATCACTTCCCACTGGTGGTCTTTCAGACGGGTTCAGGCACCCAGAGCAACATGAACTCCAACGAGGTGATCAGCAACCGGGCCATCGAGATCGCGGGCGGCGAGATGGGCAGCAAGTCTCCCGTGCATCCCAACGATCACGTCAACCGGGGCCAGAGCAGCAACGATACCTTTCCCACGGCCATGCACATCGCCGTGGTGCTGGAGCTGAACGAGCGGCTGTACGGCGATGTGAGCAAATTGCGTGACACCCTGCACGCCAAGGCCGAGGAATACGCGGGCATCGTGAAGGTGGGCCGCACCCACCTGCAAGACGCCACCCCCATCACGCTGGGCCAGGAAATCGGCGGCTGGGTGGCCCAGATGGATTACGCGCTCGCGGAAGTGAAGCACGCCGGGGAGGGACTGCTGGACCTCGCCATCGGGGGCACAGCGGTGGGCACCGGCCTCAACGCCCATCCACAGTTCGGTGATCTGGCCGCGAAGAAGTACGAGGCCGAAACGGGCTTCGCCTTCCGCAGCGCCGAGAACAAGTTCGCCGCCCTGAGCGCCCATGACGCGCTGGTGCAGACCTCAGCGGCCCTGCGGACGCTGGCAGGCGCACTGATGAAGATGGCCAACGACGTGCGCTGGCTGGCCTCTGGCCCTCGCAATGGCATTGGAGAAATCACCATCCCTGAGAACGAGCCTGGTTCCAGCATCATGCCCGGCAAGGTCAACCCCACGCAAAGCGAGGCGCTGACCATGGTGGCAACCCGTGTTTTCGGCAACGACGCCACGGTGGCCTTCGCCGGATCGCAGGGGAACTTCCAGCTCAACGTTTTCAAGCCGGTGATGGTTCATGCCGTTCTGGAAAGCATTCGCCTGATCAGCGACGCCTGTCTCGCCTTCAACGACCACTGCGCGGCGGGCATCGAGCCCAATCGCGAGAAGATCCAGCACAACCTCGAGATCAACCTGATGCAGGTCACTGCCCTGAACAAACACATCGGCTACGACAAGGCCGCCGCGATTGCCAAGAAGGCGCACAAGGACGGCAGCAGTCTCAAGGCGGCGGCGCTGGCGCTGGGCCACGTAACAGACGGGGAGTTCGACGAATGGGTCGTTCCAATGGACATGACACGGAATTGATCCGCCCGCGTGTGTGGTCGTGCTCCCTGAATACGCTGGCTGAACCAGGAAAAGACGAGAAGAGAGGGTCTGCCGTGTGTGGCAGACCCTCTCTTCGTTCTTACTCAGGAAGCTGGTGCTTTCTGAAGCTGCGTGTTCAGTTCGAGCCCACGCTCATGCCAGCCGCGCGGAACTTGCTCTGCCACAACTGGTACTCCTGCTTCTCGGTGTCCAGTGTGACGGCGCCGGACCAGCTTTTGTTGTTGTAGCAGGTGCTGGTGCAGTCGGGCAGCCAGGTGTTGTTCAGCCACGTGCTGTTGTTGCTGTTGACACGTGTCCAGCCGATTACGTTGTTGTAAACCGTGTTGTTGAACCAAGTGTTGATGAGTTTGCCTTTGTGGATGTCCCAGACATAGATGCCGACGTTCTGCGACTGGTTGACCTCTCCGGTGGGCAGTCGGCCACTTGACAGGACACGATTGTTGAAGACCCTATGGTTATGACCACCGGCAATACCGATGCCCTGGTTGGAGGTGCTGACGATCTGGTTGTTGTAAACGTCGACGTAGCCACC
Source organism: Deinococcus aerolatus (assembly GCF_014647055.1). NCBI lineage: Bacteria > Thermotogati > Deinococcota > Deinococci > Deinococcales > Deinococcaceae > Deinococcus > Deinococcus aerolatus. Next base: position 203,154 of record NZ_BMOL01000005.1, read on the forward strand.
GGCCTCGTTCATGTTGCGCTCAGGGCCGTCGCCCAGCATGATGCCGCCGCCGGAATACGAACTGTCGGACAAATCAACAGCGAAAGCACCCTGAATGTAGTTGTCATGAATTTGAATTCGGCTGCTGGAGGTTCCGCTGGTGGAGTACAGGTTGATGTTCTCTTCAAGTGAGCTCTTGCCCGGCTCGTTGATCACTTCGTTCCAGGCAATTTCTATACCTGGCACGCTGCGAACTTTGGCGAGCTGAGCGAACTGGACGCGGTAGCGCTCTCCATTGTAGCCGCCCTTACCGTCGCTGCGGCGTCCATCAATGTTCTTGGCTTTATTGCGCAGGATTTTGATCGTCTGTCCTGCACCCTTTCCGTCGAACTCGTTGACGTAGATCCCTGTGGTTCCCTCCATGTAGTTGTTTTCCACACGAAGACTGCGAACTTCTTCAACGGCGATAAAACGTCCAGCCGGTCTGCCCGCAACATTGGGATTCATCCCATAGCCATTGGAATTGCGGACCGTCAGGTTGACAAACCAGCCACGGATCAGCTCGCCGCGTCCGCGCATGTTGGACCCCTCGATCACGACAGGCTCGCTCGTCTTGATATATACCGCAGGGACCCTAGGGTCTAGGCTCTCCCAGTTGCCGCGGTAGGTGCCGCCCTTTGTGATGACCAGTGGCCCGCTGTACTTGACATTGTTGGAAGGTGGAGGCGTGGGAGAGGGCGCAGCGGCAGGAGGCGTGGGCTTGCTGGAAACATTGCAGTCTACTAGAACAGGCCCGCCCCAGTTGGCATGATCGTAGTCAATGTTATCGCCCGCATTAATAACCACCAGCTTCAGTTCCTTGCGTCCCAAGACGTCTACATTGACCGTCTTGGCCTTGTCAGCACCGGTCATCTTGCCACTGTCAAATAGCTTCTTACCGTCGGCGTAGACCTGGAATATCACGCTGCCCCGGCTGCCTACCTCGTCGTCCATGCCCACGTCGCTCGTAAACCGGCTGCACTTGCCCTCAAGATTAAAGGTCATCGAGGAGTTGGAATGCACGCCAAAACCGCTGTCGTACCCCTTGCCCTGAATCAGCAGTTTGCCTCCGTCCTTAGAGCCCTTCTCGCCATTGCTCATGTTGCGCTCAATGGGGCCCCAGCCACTGGTGGCAGCCGTCCAGGGCTCGTTGCTCAGTGCGTTGTTACCGGCCTTGAGATCCTGCGACTTCAAATCTGTCAGCCCATTGTCAGAGGAAACCCATGAATGGTCCGTGCCGTCGTAGATGAACTGACTGCCGTCCCGTTGATCTGCCTGGGGCTGCTGCTCCGCAGGCAGCTGTGGCGCCGCATTCTGCTGAGAGCAGGCAGCCAGGGTCAGAGTGAGGGCCAGGGCGGTGAGGGACAGGGCGGAACGGGTGGAGTGGGACATGGAATTTCCTTTTGAGATGGACGTGTGCTTGATCGTTTTAGCTTCAAGCACGGGGTGGGTCTAGATGTGCGCTTCGGCGCTCATTCCAACTTCGGCGGCGCCATACGGCTGCCGGTTGAGCAAGGCACGTTCGGCTTGCCTCAACAGTGCACGCGTTCATCGGACATGCATAGTCACCTTAACGAAATCTTATTAGAGAACTCTGCAAAGGAATTGGCTGCCAGGATTCTCATTTGCCTCATAGACTTCAGAAACATCGAGAAGGTAAGTAAGTTTCTGCCTTTTGGGACACTGAAGTAGAATTTCTCACACTGCGCCTCAAAGGTTGTGGGAGCCGTTTGAAGAGCGGCCTTAGCCAAATCTCTAAAACTTAGCGATAGAAGTGCGTCACCGTCAAAGTCGTTGCTGACGCTACAACGGCTTAAATCTCTAGGGCTATGACCTACCGTCAATCGCTGAAATTCATTATGGATCATACTAAATTATAAATAGGTCATAATAATGCTAAAATTGAGACTCTGATATAGTAATTCTGTGATTAAATATACTAAATGTCTTATTAATATATTATCTTTACTTAGTCGCAAAGCCAAGCCTATTCATTTTTTATTGAGAAGAGACTGCAGTTCGACTTCCTGTCACTCTCGTTATACGAAAAGACAGACGCTTATTACGGCGTCAAGGAGCACCTCTGCAACCATCTCAACTGCAAAGTCTGGGCCCAACCGTCTACTGGAAGCTCATCGGATCAGTCTGGTTGCCATACCCAGCCGATCGCTGTGGCAATCGTTGGGATGACATTTCACCTTCCCCCTCTGTACCGGACAACTTGACTTCAAGCTGCGCCTGGCGCATGAAATGGAGTGCTTAGCAGCCTGATCAGTGCGGGCAACTCGGGCAGTCCCCACCGCAGCGCATGGCCGAGCCGTTCCGCGCCGTAGCGCACCAGGCTCATGGCCGTTTTGCCATGAGCCTTCACCTTGACTGGCACCTGCGCTTGGAGCCACATGCCCACCCGCAGGCAGCTGACCCAGGCCAGGACGACCAGCCCGAAGAGACGTCCGGTCCGGGCGAGTGATGCCCGTGCGCTCCAGGTCAAAGCCGCGCACCTTGAGGCTCGCGAAGGTGCACCCCACGGACCAGCGAGCTCGGTACAGCACACACGTGTCCCACACGCTGACATCTGGTGGCCACAACCTGCATCACCTCGCCGTACACATTGGCGCGTTCGGCCAGGCACCGGACCTCCCCGACCTTCAGATCACCGAACCACGCATCAACGCGCAGCTCGTCGACGACGGCATTCTTCCGGATGCGGATGGCCCGTTTGATTTTCTTGCGCCTCAGAAAGCGGAACCACTCGCCGCCATCGTGATCGAGAGCAGTCCAGACGAGCGGCACCGTGTATCCGTGGAGGACGACACCAAGGACCAGGAGGTTCAGGGGCGTCTCTCCGCGCTCCCAGGTGCGGGTAGGCGTCCTCATGGGCGTCCGTTCTGCCCAAGAAGGTACGGTCCATGCTGAGCAACAACTTCCCTGGGGGCAGCAGGGTCAGCAGGAAAGCGAGAAAGACCGGTTCGGTCAGTTGCGGGTCCCGACAGCCGCGCTCCACCCGGCGTTTCTTCGCGTCAATGGAGCTCACTCCGGGGAGGTGACCGCACAGGTCACTCTGATTTACGCTCCTGGCGGTCACCATGGCGAAGACGATATCGACGACGCGCTGCAGCGTGTCGTGGCGCAGGAAGGGCACGCAGGCTTTGAAGTGGCGGGTGAGTTCGCTCCGCTGGAGGTCGGCGGGTTTTGGCGTGGTCACACACCCAAGACACCGCTATTTGTCGCGCCTGTTCGCAACCAGTCACACCTTCAGGGATTTGACGTCCAGCACGGTCTCAATACGGAGTTGTCCGGTACGGAGACCTTCCCCTACAATGCTCAGCACTCTGGCCAATGGCCTGGACGGATCGATGCCTCAAGCCAGCCTCTACCACCCGCCGTTACACGGGGCCAGTCGAAACCATTATGTATTGCGCTCGAAATCCTGTTAGATGATCCCCGACGTGCACGGCAAGGGAGCATGAGCAGAAGGGCCAGGAAAAATGCCCGTTCCTGGCCCGCGTGGAGTTGTACGTGCGGGCGGTGCCGCCCACCTGAACTCGCGACGGCAACGCATCATGCCCTGCCACAGATAGGCCCCAACTCGTGGCCAAACGCCATGCGCGCAGTTCTCAGGCCACGGATTCGCGGACCAGGCCGTTTACGACGGTGTCGGTCATCCAGGCATTGACCTGGAGATTGGGGCTTGTGGGACCCTGATTTTCCAGCGTCACGCTCCAGCGCTCTCCCTGCACAGTCCTGACAACGACTGAAAGCGCCAGCACCAGCAGCAGGCACAGTGCGACGGCGGCGGGCAACAGCGCGAGCATGAAGAAGGTCATAAGACACTGTGCTTGACTGTCTCTTTCCAGAGTCTGACAGGCTTCTGTCAGTTTCTGAATTAAGACGCTGTCTCTCATCCTAAGCTCATATAAGGGAAGTGCGATGAAACTCCTATTGTGGCGGTTCCACTGTGCTGCACACCTGATCTCCCGCTGGGCTGCCTTTTGCCAGCGCCGATGGGTCTGGATGCCCGTCCCCAGCTCACGGACAGGCGGCACCTTGCGCCCCTAGACTCATGACATGTCAACCACTTTGTCGGAGCGCCTGAGCGCCGAACTTGCCGGACTGCGGGACAGCGGGCTGCTGATCAGGCCGCGGGTGCTGGACGGGGCCAACCGTGCCCGGATGCGGGTGGACGGGCGCGAGGTGGTGAACCTGGCGAGCAACAACTACCTGGGCTTTGCCGATCACCCGCGCCTGAAGGAAAGGGCCGCCGCCTACCTGCGCGAGTGGGGCGTCGGGGCTGGGGCGGTGCGGACCATCGCCGGGACCCTGCGAATTCATGAGGAACTGGAAGAACAGCTGGCCGCCTTCAAGCACACCGGCAGCGCGCTGGTGCTGCACAGCGGCTTTACCACCAACCAGGGGGTGCTGGGCGCACTGCTCAAGGAGGGTGATCTGGTCGTCAGCGACGAGCTGAACCACGCCAGCATCATCGACGGGCTGCGGCTGACCAAGGCCACCAAGAAGGTCTACAAACACTCGGACCCCACTGATCTGGAACGCATTCTGAAGGAGAACGAGACCGGCGGCCTGAAGCTGGTGGTCACCGATGGCGTGTTCAGCATGGACGGAGATCTGGCCCCGCTGGACAAACTGATCGAGGTGGCCCGCAGATACGGCGCAGTGACCTATGTGGACGACGCCCACGGCAGCGGCGTGATGGGCGAGGACGGGCGCGGTACGGTGCATCACTTCGGCTTCGAGCAGGCCGACGATGTGATTCAGGTGGGCACGCTGAGCAAGGCCTGGGGAGGTGTGGGAGGCTACGCCGCGGGGCACGCGGACCTGCGCGAGCTGTTGATCAACCGCGCCCGTCCCTACCTGTTCTCCACCGCGCAGCCTCCGGCGGTGGTGGGTGGTCTGGTGGCTGCGATCGAGGAGGTGCAACGCGATCCGTCATTGATGCGTCGGCTGTGGGACAACACCCATTACTTCAAGGCCGAACTGGGCCGGCTGGGCTTTGACACCATGGGCAGTGTCACGCCCATCACGCCCGTCGTGTTCGGCGAGGCCGAGGCCGCCTTCGAGGCCAGCCGACTGCTGTTCGAGGAAGGCGTCTTTGCTGTGGGCCTGGGCTTTCCCACCGTGCCGCGCGGCAGCGCCCGCATCCGCAACATTGTGACCGCCGAGCATACCCGCGACGATCTGGATCAGGCGCTGTCGGCCTACGAGAAGGTGGGCCGCCGGCTGAAGGTGGCCGGGGTCTGATCGACTACCGGGTGCGCGAATGGCCCGATCTGGCTGCGCTGGGGCAATTGCGAGCGGCGGCGTGGGGCGGGAAAGATGACGGGCAGTGGTGGCACCCGGTCCTTGAACGCAGCCTGACCTGGGTCACGGCTTTCGACGGCGAAACGCTGGTGGGCTTCGTGAATGTCGCCTGGGACGGTGGCGTGCATGCGTTCCTGCTGGACACCACCGTTCACCCGGACTGGGGGCGACGCGGCATCGGCACCGCGCTGGTGCGGCGGGCAGAGGCGGCGGCGCGTGAACACGGCGGGCTGGAATGGTTGCATGTGGATTACGAGGCCCCCCTGGCTGACTTTTATGCGGGCTGCGGCTTCATCTCCACGCCAGCGGGCCTGCGGAGACTGGGCTGACCGTTCCCATCTGTCCCGCCCCTGCCCGGCTATCATCGGCGCCATGACCGCCGCACCGAAAAAGCCCCGCGTGGGCGACAGGCAGGACAAGGGCAGCGACGTGCAGGCCATGTTCGCCGACATCGCCCCACGCTACGACCTGCTGAACCGTGTCCTGAGTCTGGGCGTGGACCGAGGGTGGCGGCGCGAGGCGGCGCGGGAGGCTTTGGCCTTCGCCCCGGCGCGGGTGCTGGACGTGGCAACGGGCACCGCCGACTTCGCGCTGGAACTCAAGACCCGTGCGCCGCAGGCCGAGGTGGTGGGCAGCGATTTCGTGCCGCAGATGCTGGAGATCGGGCGGACCAAGGTGGCGGCGCGGCATCTGGACATCCTGCTGGAGGAGGGCGACGCCCTGAATCTGCCCTACCCGGACGGCAGTTTCGACAGCGTCACCTGCGCCTTTGGCTTCCGCAACTTCGCCGATTACGCGCTGGGTCTGTCCGAGTTCTGGCGGGTGCTGGCCCCGGGCGGGCGGGTGGTGATTCTGGAGTTCCCGCCGCCGCGCGCCGGGCTGTTCGGTTCCCTGTTCCGCTTTTACTTTCAGCATGTGCTACCGCGCATCGGTGGGCTGATCAGCGGCAACGCGGGCGCCTACACCTACCTGCCCGAGAGCGTGCTGGCCTTTCCGCCGCCCGAACGGCTGGCCGACCTGATGCGCGCCACTGGCTTTCGCACGCGCCACCGCCTGCTCACTTTCGGCATCGCGGCGCTGCATGTCGGGGACAAGCTGTAGAGCAGGCCTTCTGGTCCACCCGGCAGGCAGCCCAACCCGCTACCAGCCTTCCTCCTCGTCCGCAGCGTCGTCCTCGTTCACCACGCGCGCCCAGTCGCGCGCCACGGCGGGGTGGTATTGCAGCACCCGTTCCAGCAGGCGTTCCACATCTGCGTCGGCCCAGCCCTGAATGTTGGGCAGGCGGCGGGCGGGGGCAGCCGGCATGAAGGTTGCGGGTGCCGTGCGGTAGACCAGCAGGGTGGCGCAGACGTGCTTGCACATAGCGTTGTGTTCGTCGGGACAGCTGCAGGTCCACATGCCCCGGCCCAGGTCCACCGCCACCCGGTACGGGGCGCGTTCGCTGCCCTGCACGCGGGCACGCAATGTGTCGCCCCCCTGGGTGCGCGTTCCGACCGCGCCCTGAAGCTGCCGCGCCCGGTCCATGACCTTTGTGCTGGCATACGCCAGCAGCCCGTCCACGTCCCGGCTCATCGTCCGGCGGGCGTCCAGGTGGCCAGCGCCGCCTGCGCCCTGGCCACCTCATCCCAGGAGATGGTTTCGTGGGCGCGTTCCAGGGTGTCTTCCGGCCCCTTGCCGGCCAGCAGCACGGTGTCGCCCGGCTGCGCCCGCCGGATGGTCCAGGCAATCGCCTCGGCCCGGTCCGCAATGGTGGTGAAATTCCCGCGCCCCGCCTCCTGTGCGCCGCGTTCCATCTCACGCAGGATGTCGGCCAGGGGGGTGTCGCGGCAGTCCTCCTCGGTGAAGACGGCGTGATCGGCCAGCCGGGTGGCGACCTCGCCCAGCGGCGCGCGTTTGCCCGGATCGCGTGGCCCGCCGGCCGAGCCGAGCAGCACCCACAGCTGGCCCGGCGTGGTGGTCCGCAGGGTGGCCAGCGCCTTTTCCAGACTGGGCGGCGTGTGCGTGAAGTCCACGATCACGCGGGGGGCCGTTTCCCGGCCAGGAACCAGTTCCATTCGCCCCGGCACCCCCCGGAAGGACGCCAGCCCCGCGATCAGCTGCTCTGCCGTCACCCCCAGCTGCGCCGCCGCCGCCATGGCCGCCAGCGCGTTCGCCACGTTGAAGCGCCCGATCATGGGGAGACCGGCCTGGAATTCGCCCAGCGGCGAGGCCACCCGGAACGTCAACCCCTGCGCCTTCTCTTCTATAGCCTGCGCCTTCCAGTCGGCCGCTGCGCCCTCCGCGCTGTAGGTTGTTTCCTGGGGCGCAAGGCCGGTCAGCCGCGCCGTCCACGGGTCGTCGGCGTTCAGGACGGCGCAGCGGGCACGCTCGATCAGTTTGCGTTTCTCGGCGAAGTAATTCTCCACGGTGCCGTGGAAATCCAGGTGTTCGCGGCTCAGGTGGGTCCAGACCGCCACCGCCCAGGCCACGCCGCGCACCCGGTCGAGGGCCAGGGCGTGACTGCTGGCCTCCAGCACTGCCGCGTCTGCCCCCGCCGTGACCAGCTCACGCAGGGTGGCCTGGACCTGCGGGGCCTCGGGCGTGGTGAAATGGGCCGGGAAGTGCCGCAATTCCCCGTCCGGCAGTTCGTAGCCCACGGTGCTGAGCAGCCCGGTCTGCAGGCCCGCCGCCCGCAGCAGATGGCGGGTTAGCCACGCGGTGGTGGTCTTGCCGTCGGTGCCGGTGACGCCCACCACCCACAGCTCCCGGCTGGGGTGCCCCGAGAGCGCCGCCGCCGCGTCGGCCAGCGCCGCCCGCGCGTCCGGCACGCGCAGGTACGGCAGCGGCGAGGCCACGCCGTCGGGCAACCCCTCGCCCAGCACCGCCACCGCGCCCGCCTGCTGCACCCGGTCCAGAAAGCTGTGGCCGTCGAAACGCGCTCCACGAATTGCTACGAACACGTCGCCCGGTCCGGCCCAGTCGGCGTTGTGGGTGACGCCGCGCACCGGCAGGTCAGGCAGGGAGGCGTGGGGAAGACTCAGGGCGGCGGCCAGGGCTTGCAGACGCATGCGCCGAGGGTAGCAAGCCGGGGCGGGGCGGCACGCCGGACCACTGAGGACCAGGCCCCAATGCTGGCGGCCTGCGACGTAGAGAGAAAACCACCCTCTGGTTGTGGAGGTCATCCGTCCACTCCATCTCTGGACCAGGTTCAAGAATCCCCGGCCTCCTTTCCACCGCAGATTCGCCCACCAGGCAGCACATCCTGCGGAAATGAGACGAATCTGACCGACTCTTGACAGTCTTTTAAAAAGCTTTTACACTCTATGACAATTAGACAGCTAAGTAAGTACCTTTAAATGGGGGCCGAGGGGAGCGGTGGGAAGGGTGGGAAGCCTGGGGCACGGCCGGTGTCAGTCGCGGCAGGCCATTTCTAGACGCATCAACGCAATCTGCGCTGGCCGAGAGGGTCAGCTCCGGAGGACACATGACGACAACCCCAACCCGCAACGCCATTCATCCGGTCGACGAGGTTCTGCCTGTCCAGAACATGATTGCTTTCGGGCTGCAGCACGTTCTGAGCATGTACGCGGGCATCGTGGCCGTGCCGTTGATCCTGGCGACGGCGCTGGGCCTGGAAGGCGACGCGCTGGTCCGCATCATCGGCGCGAGCTTTTTCATGTGCGGCGTGGCCACGCTGATCCAGACCATCGGTTTCGCGGGCTTCGGGGCCAAGCTGCCCATCGTCCAGGGCACCACCTTTGCGGCCGTGGCGACCATGATCGCCATCGGCAAGGCCTACGGGCTGCCGGGGATTTACGGGGCGGTGATCGCAGGGGGCGTGCTGACCGTGCTGCTCGCGCCGTACTTTTCCAAGCTGCTGCGTTTCTTCCCGCCCGTGGTGGCCGGCACCGTGATTCTGATGATTGGCGTCTCGCTGATGCCCGTGGCGATCCGCTGGGCCGGCGGCGGCAATCCGGCGGCAGAAACCTTTGGCGCTCCGGCCAGCCTGGGCCTGGCGCTGCTGACCATGGTGATCGTCCTGCTGCTGACCCGCTTCGGCACGGGTTTCCTGAGCCGGGTGGCGGTGCTGCTGGGCCTGGTCATCGGCACCATTGTGGCCGCGCTGTTCGGTCTGGCAAACTTCTCCGGCGTGGCCAGCGCCGCGTGGTTCGGGTTCAGCATGCCCTTCCACTTCGGGACCCCCACCTTCAACTTCGTTCCGGTGCTGTCCATGCTGCTGGTGATGCTGGTGGTGATGGTGGAAACCACCGCCGATATCCTGGCAATCGGCGAGATCACTGAAAAGGAAGTGGACGCGGGTGTTGTTGCCAGGGGCCTGCGTGCCGACGGCCTGTCCACCGCGCTGGGCGGCATCTTTAACGCCTTTCCCTTCACCGCCTTTGCCCAGAACGTCGGTCTGGTGCGCTTCACCGGTGTCAAGAGCCGTTTCGTGGTGGCCGCCGCGGGCGTGATCCTGATGCTGCTGGGCTTTCTGCCCAAGCTGAGCGCGCTGGTGTCGTCTATTCCGCTGCCGGTTCTGGGCGGTGCGGGGCTGGTGCTGTTCGGCACGGTGGCCGCCGCCGGGGTGCAGACCCTGTCCAAGGTCAACATGAACGACACCCGGAACCTGATCATCGTGGCCGTCAGCGTGGCGCTGGGCGTCATTCCTTCCACGGTGCCCACCCTGTACCACCAGCTGCCCGAACAGGCCCGGCTCTTCCTGGACAGCGGCATCACCTCCGCCGCCGTCGCCGCCATCGCCCTGAACATCCTGTTCAACATCGTGGGCAACAACCGGCCCCACCCCTCCTCGTTGGCCGCTTCCTCCAGCAGTGCGCCGGAAGCCAGTGATTTCCACGCCTGATCCTGCCTGAACCGCAGGTCCAAAGACCGGACCCCTCTGCCAGCTCGGCAAGGGGTCCTGTTTTTTTCTAGCCATGCGTTTTCTGCTGACCCGGATAGGCCGCCCGCCCTGAGTCAGGGTGCCCTGGTCTAGGAGGTCAGGGCCGCCACCCCCGCCGCCACGAACTGCCCCAGCACTTGCGCCTGCCGGGCCGCCTCGGCGTGGTCCCCGCGCACCGCCTCCACGGCCGCCGCCTCCAGCAGCAGCGTGATCAGGTGCAGGACGTGGGGGTGCCGCACCCCGGCCCGGTGGTACGGCTCGGTCCATTCGCCGAGCTGCTGCAGGAAGTGGGCGCGCTGCTCGCGGAAGAGGGGGCCGCCGCCGCTGTGCAGCAGCAGCAGCAGCTCGCGTTCGTGCAGCAGGGCCAGGAACAGGTTGCTGAAGGTGTCGGCGCTGAACTCGCCAGAGGCGGGCAGCATGGGCCGCAGCCGCTCCCACATGGCCGGCAGACGTTCGGTCAGCAGGGCGCGCAGCATGTCGTCGGTGGACGTGAAGTAGGTGTAGACGGTGGGCCGCGAGGTCTGAAGCTCGCGGGCAATGTCGTTCATGCCCACCGCCTCGAACCCCTTCTCGATAAACAGCGCTGAGGCGGCCTCCAGGAGTTGCTCACGGCGGTTCTCCGCGCTCAGGCGGCGGGCAGCGGGCGGCGGGAGAGCGGAGGGCATGACAGAAGGCTAACACTTAAATGACGATCTGTCACTTGACGAAGTGTCAACAGAGAGAGATAGTGGTTCCATTCGGGTGGGGGCATTCCTTCACCGGTTCAAGGAGCCCGCATGTCCCCCACCCCCAGCCTGTTGCAAGACCTCAAACGCCTGACCCCAGCCGAGCGCAGCCTGTGGCGGCACCCGATGATGTGGCTGTCTGCCGCTGCCATTGCCGTGGTACCGGTGCTGTACGCGGGGATCTACCTGGGCAGCGCGATTGATCCCTACGGCAACCTGAACAACCTGCCGGTGGCGCTGGTCAATCTGGACCGCGGCACACATAGTCGGGGCCAGGCCGTAAAGCTGGGCGCAGAGGTGGTCAAGGACCTGCGTGACGAACCCAAATTCAATTACCTGAGCTTCCCCAGCGAGGCCGCCGCCAGGGAAGCGGTGCGGCGCGGCGACGCGTACTTCTCGCTGACCCTGCCGACCGATTTCAGTGCCAAGGCCGTGGAGGGGAACAGTTCCAGCCACGGCCTGCTGAAGTTCTACGTCTCGGAGGGCGGCAGCTACTTTGCCAGCCGCGTGGCCTCCACCTTTGCCACCACACTGGGTGACGAGCTGAACCGCACGCTGGGTGAGAACCGCTGGGAGGTGGTGGGCGACTCGCTGAAAGACGTGCAGCAGGGCTTTGCCGATCTCCGTGAGGCCACCGGCAAATTGCGGGACGGTGCGGCCACGCTGCAGGAGGGCACGGGGGTTCTGAAAGGTGGAGCGGCGGATCTGGCGAGCGGCGCGAGGACGGCGGCCAGCGGCGGCGCACAGCTGACGGACGGCGCGGAGGCGCTGGCCACAGGCGTCGGCCAGCTCACCGACGGCAGCGCCAGGCTGTCCACCGGGCTGCGGCAGCTGGAGGCAGCGGCCCCCGGTGAGGCGCAGCTTGCACCTTTGCAAGGTGGCGCGGCCCAGCTTCAGGGTGGGGCGGCCCGCCTGTTGGAGGGCCTGGGCCAACTCTCGGACGGGGCCTCTGCGCTGTCTGACGGGGCAAGGAGTGCCAACGGTGGCGCGGAGCTACTGGCGGGCGGCAGCCGGGAGCTGGCCACCAAACTGCCAGACCTGCAAAGTGGACTGGAGATGCTTTCAGAGGGCGCGGTGCAGCTCTCGGCGGGGGCCAGGACCGCAAATGCCGGGGCCGCAAGGATGGCGGCGGGGAATGGACAACTCGCGGGCGGACTCAAGGAGCTGTCGGGCGGAGTGCAGCAGGCCAGCGACGGGGCCGACAACCTGAATCAGGGGGCCGCCGAACTCGCCACCGGCACCAAGACCCTGAACGAATCGGTGAAGGATCAGGCGCTGTTGCCCGGCGAACTCAAGGGCGGGATAGCGAAGCTCAACAGCGGCGCCACGCAGGTGCACGTGGGCAGCAACAGCCTGAGCAACGCGCTGCCCAGACTGGCCGACGGGGCCAGCCAGGCCGCTGTCGGCGCCGGACAGCTCTTCACCGGGGCAAATGATCTGGCGGCGGGAACGGCAAAGGTGCAAACCGGGGCGGCCAACCTTGCCATGGGCCTGAAAGACGCTTCCAGCGCCTCCGCAACCGCGGTGAAGGGCGCGCAACAGCTCAGCGCCGGGGCCACGCAACTGACGGCAGGGACGGCGCAATTGCAAGGTGGCGCGGCGACGCTGGCGCAGAAAGCCGGCGAGGCCGCCCGGGGCGCAGCTGAGCTGAGCGCGGGGGCCACCTCCCTTCAAAACGGCGTGAACACCCTGGTCGACGGCACCCTCAGGATCAGGGACGCGTTGGGGCAGATCACCACACAGTTGCCCGCGCCGGGTGATCTGGATGCCCTGAAAGACGGCGCGTCCACCCTGGCTGAAAAATCCGGGGAACTGAGCGGAGGTCTCGGGACGCTGAGCAGCGGAGCCGCCAGGCTTCAGACGGGTGTGACGGATCTGGACGCTGGGGCCACCAGATTGCGCGACGGCCTGGACACCCTTTACCGCAAGATTCCCGCCGACACTGAGGAGCTGGGCGGCGATCCGGCAGGCCTCAGCGCCAGCGTGCTGCCCGTGACCGAGAAGTTCGCCCCGGTCAGGAACAACGGGGCCGGGTTCGCGCCGTATTTCATGGCCCTGAGCCTGTGGGTGGGCGTCACGCTGACCACCTTCATCTTTCCGTACAGCCAACTGCCCCGCAGCGGGCGCGGCACCTCACAGCTGGCCCGGATGCTGCGCAAGGCGGCCATTCCGGCCGTGCTGGTCTGCGTGCAGGCGGTGCTGGTGGTCTGGGGCGTGCACGCGCTGGGGGTGGAGTTCCTGCACCCGGCCCAGGTGATCGCCACGGCGCTGGCCTCCAGCCTCACCTTTCTGGCGCTGGTGCTGGCCCTGGTCTTCCTGTTCGGCGCGGCGGGGCGCCTGATCGCGCTGGTGCTGCTGATTCTCCAGCTCGCGGCGTCGGGCGGCAGCTACCCGGTGGAACTCTCGCCGCCCTTTTTCGGGGCCATTCACGACTTCGTGCCCGTCACCCAGAGCGTCAATGCCTTCCGCCACGCCCTGAGCGGCGCGTTCCAGGGCAGCTACGTCACCTTCATGCTGATTCTGCTGGGCATTGCGGTTCTGAGCGTGGGTGCGGGCCTGCTGGGCCGCCGCCGCTGGGAACTGGTGGCCGACGAGGACTTCAAACCCCTGATCACCTCGCCGCTGGTATCGGAGGAAGTACATCACGAGAAGGAAGCCCTGGCGCGGGAGTAATGGTCAGGATCAGTCCAGGGGACCAGACAGGAAACGGGCACGTCCGGGGGAATGGACGCGCCCGTTTTCTGTTCTCTTCCTATTCCACCTTCTATTCCACCTTGAACGGCAGGTATTTGGGCTGCCAGAACTTGGTCCTGACCAGCTCCAGCAACTCATCGTCGTTCAGGCCACGGATGCTGAATTCGGTGGCGACGCCGTCCCTCAGCGCCTGCTTGATCACGGCCACCGCGACTTCCAGGCTGGCGTCGCCCAGTTCGGCCACCGGCGGGAAGGTGCGGCCCGGGTGCAGGCGCTGGGTGTAGGCGGCCAGCGCGTAGGCGGATTCGGTGACCATCTCGTCGGTGATCTCGCGCACGCGGGCCAGGATCGCGCCGAAGCCCAGGCCGGGGAAGATAAAGGCGTTGTTGCCCTGTCCGATGGGGTAGGTCTGGCCGTTCAACTCTACCGGATCAAAGGGGCTGCCGGTGGCGACCAGGGCCGCGCCATTGCTCCAGCGCAGCACGTCTTCAGGCAGCGCCTCGCAGTTGGCGGTGGGGTTGGACAGCGGGAAGATCAGCGGGCGCGGCGTGTTTGCCACCGCCGCCTTCACGACCTCCTCGTCGAAGGTGTTGGGCACGCCGGACAGGCCCAGCAGGACGGTGGCCCGGGTCTCGCGGATCACGTCCAGCAGGCCGGTGCCGGCCCAGCCCTGGGTGAAGGACTGGGGCGTCGCCAGGGACTTCTTGTAGTCCTCCATGGGGCGGTCGTCGGTCAGCAGGCCGCGCGAGTCCAGCACAAAGACGCGCTCCGCGATCTGCTCGGGCGTCAGCCCCTCGCGGCGCATGCCCTCGCGGATGGCGGCGGCGACCCCGGCCCCGCCTGCGCCCGCGCCGCTGATCACGACGCGCTGCTCGGCCAGCGTCTCACCCTTGAGCCGGCAGGCGTTCAGCACGCCCGCCAGCACCACCGCGCCAGTGCCCTGGATGTCGTCGTTGAAGCTGGGCACCACCCGGCGGTAGCGCTCCAGCACCATGAACGCGGTGTCCTTCGAGAAGTCCTCCCACTGGATGATCGCCTTGGGAAAGCGCTCCAGCGTGGCTTCCACGAAGCGGTCCACGAAGCGCAGGTACGCCTCGCCGGTCAGGCGCTCATGCTTGACGCCCAGGTAGGAGGGGTCCTCACGCAGGTCGGCGCGGCCCGTGCCCACGTCCAGCTCCACCGGCAGCGTCTTGTCGGGGCCGACGCCGCCTGCCACGGTGTACAGCGAGAGCTTGCCGATAGAAATGGCCATGCCGCCAAAGCCCTGATCCCCGATGCCCAGGATCGCGCTGCTGTCGGTGGCGACGATGATCCGCACGTCGTTGAGCGGCACGTTCGCCAGTGCCTGCCCGGCGCGCTCGATGTTGCCGGTGCTGAGGGTCAGTCCGCGCGCGTAGCGGTAGATCTGGCTGAACTTCTGCACCGCTAGGCCCACGGTGGGCGTGTAGACGATGGGCAGCATTTCCTCGACGTGCGCGGCCAGCAGGGCGTAGAACAGCACCTCGTTGCGGTCTTGCAGGCCACGCAGAAAGACGTGGCGTTCCAGCGTGTCCTCAATCTTGACGTAGTCGGCGTACAGGCGCTCGGCCAGCACGTCCAGCGTGTCGATCTGCGGGGCCAGCAGACCGTCGAGGTTCAACTTCTGGCGCTCGTCCTCCGTGAAGGCCGTGCCCTTGTTCAGCAGCGGAATGCGGGTCAGGTTAAAGCCGGTGACCAGCGGGTGCAGGTAGCGGTGGCCGTCCGAGTCGCGCTTGACGTCATAGTGATCGGTCAGGGGCTGGGTGGTCTGGGACATGGGGGTTCTCCTCATATAGATGTGGACTGGGGACGTGGGCCGCTGCAATCAGAGGCCGCAGCCGAGCATCGCCAGCGGGTGGCGGTTCATGTCCTTGTACAGCAGGTACTTGCTCCAGTTGCGGCCCAGCGCGCCGTACCACTGCGGGCAGTGCGCGCCCATCCAGATCACGTCACCTTTTGTCACCGGGTAGTACGTCTGCTGGAGCTTGTACAGGCCCTCGCCCTCCAGCATCAGCAGGCCGTGCTCCATGTAATGCACTTCTGTGTACGGCAGGCTGGCCCCCGGCGCGAAGCTCATGGTGCTGACCATGAAGTCGAAGGCTGGCTCGTCGGGCAGCAGTTTGCGGGCGATCAGGTGGTCGTCGCCCTCGAATTCATAACCGGGGTTCTCGCGCTCGTTGCCCCAGGACACGCCGGGTGCCTTGACGCCGTCCACCGCCTCGTAGGGCTTCTCGAACACCGCCACGCGGGCGTCCGAGATGGCGGTGAGGGTGTGCGCCACGCCGGCCGGGACATACACGTAGTCGTATTCCCCCAGCGTGCGCTTCTCGCCGTCCCCCTCACCCTCCATCTGGGCCTCCACCGTGCCGCTCAGCACGAAGGCGAAGCGCTGGTAGCTGTGGGCAGATTCCTTCGCCGCGGCCCCGGCGGGCATCTCCGCCGTGAACTGCACGAAACGGGCGCGGGTGCCGATCACGGGCGCAATGTGCAGGACGACCTGGCTGCCCGGCCACTCGGCCAGCGCGGTGCGGACGAAGGTCTCAGGTGTGATGACGGCATGGGCATTTTCCAGTGCACTGCGCGTGGTTCCGAGGTGTTTCATGGCACTCCTTTGAGAGGCTTGGTGGGCGGTGGAGAAGGGGGAAGGAGGGGCTCAGCGGCCGGGACGCAGCAACTGCCCGCGCACCGAGTCGTCAAACTGGCCCTGCCCGTAGACCTTGCGGCCCCGCGAGTAGGTGGCCTGCACCAGTCCTTTGAAGTGCACGCCCAGGTAGGGGTTTTGCTTCCAGCGGTCATACAGTTCGGTCAGTTCGAACTCGTGGCCCAGGTCCACCACAACAAAATCGGCGTCCAGGCCAGTGGCCAGCGCGCCTTTCCGCTGCATCCCAAAACGGCGGGCCGGATTGAGGGCGCTCAGGGCCGCGACAGCTTCCAGGGGCAGGCCGCGCCCGTGGTGGCCGCCGCTCAGCAGCACGTTCAGGGTGCTCTGCGCGCCGCTGATGCCGCCCCACAGCGCAAAGAAGTTCTCGCTGGTCTTGCGGTCCGGCGGGGCGGGCGAGTGGTCCGAGCCCACGATGTCCACGTGTCCGGCCAGCAACTCGTCCCACAGGTGATGTTGCACAGCCTGACTTCTCAGAGGTGGGGCGCACTTGAGCAGCGCGCCCATCTTTTCCACGTCCTCATCGGTGAAATGCAGGTAGTGCGCGCAGGTCTCAATGCTCACGTCCACGCCGCGCTGCCGGGCCTCAAAGGCCATCGCCACGGCTGCCCCGCTCGACAGGTGAACCAGGTGCAATCTGGCCCCCAGCTCGCCCGCGTACAGCAGCGCCCGCTGCACGGCTTCCAGCTCGGCCACCACCGGGCGGGTGCCCAGGTAGTCGCGGACGCTGTGCCCGCCGCCCGTGCGCGCCTGCTCGGTGAAGTGCCGGGTCAGGTTGTCGCTCTCGGCGTGGGTGGCCACCACCAGATTCAGCCGCGCTGCCGTCTTCAGTCCCTCGTACAGCGCCGTGTCATCCACCGCCGGAAACTCGTCCAGACCGCTGTGCGACATGAACGCCTTGAAACCGATCACGCCGCAGTCGGCCAGCTCGTCCAGTCGGTCAAGGTTCAGCGGGGTCAGGCCGCCCCACAGGCCAAAGTCGATCAGCGACTTCTGCTCGCCGCGCTCGCGTTTGGCTTCAAACGTTGCCCGGTCCAGCACGGGCGGCGAGGAGTTGAGCGGCATGTCGAAAAAGCTGGTGGCGCCGCCGGCGGCCAGCGCCCGCGTGCCCGTCTCGAAACCTTCCCAGTGGGTGCGGCCCGGCTCGTTGAGGTGAACGTGGGCGTCCAGCACGCCGGGCAGGACGTGCAGCCCTGTGGCGTCTACTTCCGGACCGCCTGCCGTAAGTTCCTCTGAGAGCTCCACGATCTGGCCGCCGCTGATGCCCAGGTCGGCGCGCCGCACCCCTTCCGGCGTGACCAGCGTGCCGCCGCGCACGATCAGGTCAAAGCTCATGCGCTCTGTTCCGCCAGCAGGTGCAGGAAGCGCACGCTCAGGCGCAGGGCGTCGGCCACGTCCTCTGGCAGCACCAGTTCGTCGGGGTGGTGGCTCAGGGCATTGGGCGAGCGCACAAACAGCATGGCCGAGGGCATGTGCGCGGCCAGGATCATGGCGTCGTGGCCCGCGCCGCTGACCAGCTCGGGGTGCGGCAGTCCTTCTGCCTCGGCGGCGCGGTGCAGCAGCGCCTTGAAGGAATCCGACATCGGCGTGGCGTGCTCCTCCATCTTGGGGGTGAGGGTCACCGTGACGCCGCGTTCCTGGGCCACAGTGCGGGCGGTGTCCAGCAGTTGTTGCAGCGCGGGCAGGCGCACCTCGTCGCGCGCGTGGCGGATGTCCAGCGTGCAGTGGGCCTCGCCGGGAATCACGTTCATGGCGCCGGGCCGGGCCTGCATCACGCCCACGGTGGCCACCAGTCCTGGGGTGGCGCGGGCCAGGTCCTCGGCGGCCACGGCAAAGCGGGCGGCAGCGGCCAGCGCGTCCCGCCGGAGGTGCATGGGGGTGGTTCCGGCGTGCGAGGCCTGTCCCACAAAATCCAGGATCACGCGGTTCTGGCCGGCGATCCCTTCCACCACGCCCAGCGACACCCCCGCGTCCTGCAGGACCGGCCCCTGCTCGGCGTGGATCTCGAAGTAGCCCAGCGCCCGGCCCCTGTACTGCGCTTCCCCGATCTCCTCAACGTTCAGGCCGTAGTCGGTGATGGCGTCGCGCACGCTCTGGCCCGCCGCGTCGCACAGTTCCAGCATGCCCTCCACGGTGCCCACCAGCGCCCGGCTGCCGATAAACGGGACGCCGTAGCGCACGCCTTCCTCTTCGGAGAAGCCCACTACTTCCACCGCGTAAGGCAGACGCTCACCCTTGACAGCCTCTAGCATGGCGTAACCCATGACCACGCCCAGAATCCCGTCGTAGGCGCCCGCGTTCGGCACGGTGTCCAGGTGAGAGCCGAGGTACAGCGTCGGTGCGTCCGGTGTCGGCCCATCCAGGCGCGAGCGCAGGTTCCCGGCGGCGTCCTGATGGGTGGTCATGCCCAGCGAGTCGGCCCACCCCGTCAGGTATTCATGCACCTGCCGCGCCGTGGGGCACAGGAAGGGCCGGTTGGTCTCGCCCTCCACCTCGGTGTAGCAGGCCAGCGCGGCGCAGGCGTCCATGATCTTGTGGCTCAGGGCCTGGACCGTCTCGTCGGTCAGGGCAGCAGTGCGGGAATCGGCGGTCATACGGTGGCCTCCTGGGGCTTGCGCAGCTGAGCGGCGCGGGGAAAATACTCGGGGCAGACGGGAGCAAGCACCAGATGATCCAGCAACTGTGCCTGCGCGGTGGTGTCGGGGGCCAGGGCGCGGCGCTCGGCGAGGTAGCGGTCAGCCGTCAGTTCGCCGCCGCCTTCCAGCTGCGCCGCGCACCCCACCCACTGCCACAGCTGCGCGCGGGCAAGTTCGGCGGTGGCGGTGTCCTCGATGCGGCCGTTGCGAACGACCACGCCGCGCCCGTCGTACCACGCCTCGAAGACCGCCAGGGCCAGTCCGATGCTGTCCTGCACCATGTCTAGTGGCAGCGGACGGGGAGCAGGCAGGTCCAGCAGACGCTCATGCGTGCGTTGGGCCGTCTCGGCGGGCAGCGGCTGGGACGCCTCACCCTCAAAAGCACCCCGTACGGCGTCCAGCAGCTGCGGCAGGCCGGCCCAGGCCGCGACGAAGCCCTGCGCGGCTTCCCGCAGCTTGTCGGCGCGCACGGCGTCCAGCGCAGCTTGCGGATTCTGTGCGTCCGGCGCGACGGCAGCGCTGCCGCCAATGGCCTGCGCGCCGCGTGCCTCGCAGACGCGCACCAGCGTCTCGGCGTAGGCCCGCATGGCGTCCACGTCCATCGTCAGGTCATTGCGCGGCGGCATGGCCCCACGCACCGCGCCCGCCCGCTTGGTCAGGCTGAAGACGTAATCCCAGCGCCCGGCATTCAGCCCGAAGGCCCGCCCGTGCAGCGCGTGCAGCAGCGCGTCGGCATGCAGCGTGGCGGCGTAGGTCTCGATCTGCACGCAGACCCTGATCGCGTTCCTTTCCAGACCCAGGTGCTGCTCAGCCAGCGCCAGCGCGTCGTCCCACAGCCCCGCCTCCTGTACCGTTTCCAGCTTGGGCACGTAGATGTGAATGGGGCGCCCGGGCCGCGCGGCCAGAATCACGCCCAGGTCGCAGAACGCGGCGATGGCGGGGCCGCCGAACTCCAGCCCCTCCTCCACGGCGTACAGTGCGCGGGGCCGGGCCAGCAGAGGCCGGTCACTTTTCGCCGCCGTCTCCAGCGCGCCGTAGGCCATCTGGACATTGGCACGGGTGGGCGCGAAGGTATCGTCGAAGTCCAGCACCAGCGCGTCGGCATCCGAGTTCAGCGCGGCGTCCAGCGCCTGCAGATCGGATGCCTCCACAATCAACTCGACCCGTCTGTGCCCCAGATCGTCGGGCAGCGCGGCGGCCCGGTAGGTGGGGGGCGCGCTGGGCGCGGCCTGGGCGGCAGCGTCCAGCGCCGCCCAGCGTGGCCGCAGCTCCCGGTGCAGGGCGGCCACCAGGGGCTGTGCGGCGGGCGGAAGCGTCAGCGGGGATGGATTCATGGACAAACCTCCAGAAGGTACTTAGACATCTATCTATCGGGCAGTAAAAAGAGGCGTCCACGTGGGCATGGACGCCCCAGACCCCGGTTTACGGCGTCCAGCCCAGCCGTGCCGAGATGGCGCGCGAGGCCGCCTCCATGCGCCGGTAGAAGGCCGGAATCTGCGACCTGTCGAAGCGCGAGGTCGGGGCCGACACGCTCAGTGAGGCCACCACCTGCCCGCTGTGGTCGCGCAGCGGGGTGGCCATGCAGCGCACCCCGATCTCGCGTTCCTCGTCGTCCAGCGCGTACCCCTGCACCCGCACGTTCTGCAGTTCTTTCAGGTAGGGGGGCAGCGCCGTGATGGAATTGGGGGTGAAGGCCGCATAGGGCTGTTCGCCCAGGCGCTGCGCCACCTCGCCTTCGGCCTGCCAGGCCAGCAGCACCTTGCCCACGCCGGAGCAGTTCAGCGGCGTGCCCGCGCCCAGCTGCGCGAACATGCGGACCAGCTGGCGGCCCTCCACCTGATGGATGTACACCGCCTCGCTGCCGCGCAGCACCGCCAGATTCACGGTCTCGCCCAGGTCTTCTACCAGGGCGTCCATCTCGGTCTGGGCGGCGCCCATCAGGGTGTTGCGTCCGGCAAAGGCCGCGCCCACCTGGTAGGCCCGCACGCCCACGCTGAACAGCCCGCTGCGCTCCTCCCACTCCACAAAACCGCCCTGGCGCAGGGTTTCAAGCAGGCGGTAGGTCGTGCTGGCCGACAGGCCCGCCGCCTTGGCCACCTGCGTCAGGGACGCCTGGCCCAGCTCGGCCAGCGAGGTCAGCACGGTCAGGCCGCGTTCCAGCGTGCGGACGCTGCCCGCCTCGCCTGTGCGGGCGCGGCCCGTCTTCTGGCGGGTGTGGGGGGAAGAGGTGTCGGTCATGGTCTCAGGCCAGCTGCTCGTAGCCGGGCAGCGTCAGGAAGTCGGCCAGCGGGGTGCGGGTGGCCATGTCCTTGAACAGCTTACCCGCGTCCGCGTACTCGCCGCCCAGTTTTCCGGCCTCGTCGGCGTACAGCTGCTCGAACAGTTCCGGGCTCAGGGTGCGCCCGTCTTCCAGCGTCACGCCCTGCTTGCGCCACTGCCACAGCTGCGCCCGGCTGATCTCGGCGGTGGCGGCGTCTTCCATCAGGTTGTGGATGGGCACCGCGCCGCTGCCGCGCAGCCACGCCGCGAGGTATTGGATGCCCACGTTGATGTTAGTGCGGACCCCCTGCTCGGTGACGGTGCCCTCGGGCGGGGTCAGCAGGTCAGCCGCCGTGATCTGCAGGTCCATCTGCTTGTCGCTGCCGATCTGGTTGGGCGTGGGCATCAGGCGGTCAAACACCTCGGTGGCCAATTCCACCATGCCGGGGTGCGCCACCCAGGTGCCGTCGTGGCCGTTGGTGGCCTCGCGCTCCTTATCGGCCCGCACCTGCGCGAAGGCCTTCTCATTGGCTTCCGGGTCGTTCTTGACCGGAATGAAGGCGCTCATACCGCCAATCGAGGGGGCGCCGCGCCGGTGGCAGGTCTGGATTGCCAGTTTGCTGTAGTTGCTCATCATCGGCACGGCCATGCTGACCTTGGCGCGGTCCGGCAGCACGCGGTCACCCTGCTCGCGGAACTTCTTGATGTAGGAAAAGATGTAGTCCCAGCGTCCGCAGTTCAGGCCCGCCGAGTGCTCGCGCAGTTCGTACAGGATCTCGTCCATCTCGAAGGTGGCCAGAATGGTCTCGATCAGCACCGTGCCCTTGATGCTGCCGTGCGGGATGCCCAGCGCCTCCTCGGCATAGGTGAACACGTCGTTCCACAGCCGGGCTTCCAGGTGCGATTCCAGCTTGGGCAGGTAAAAGTACGGGCCGCTGCCGCGCTTCAGGAGTTCCGCCGCGTTGTGGAAGGCGTACAGTCCGAAGTCGAAGAACGCGCCGAACAGAGTTTCGCCGTCCACCGTGACGTGCTTCTCGGGCAGGTGCCAGCCGCGCGGACGGGCCAGCAGCACCGCCGTTTTCTCGTTGAGTTTGTAGGACTTGCCGTTCTGGTCCAGCGTGATCGTCCGGCGCACCGCGTCGCGCAGATTGCGCTGGCCGTCCACCATGTTGTCCCAGGTGGGGCTGCTGGCGTCCTCGAAGTCGGCCATGAACACCCGCGCCCCGCTGTTCAGCGCATTGATGATCATCTTGCGCTCCACCGGCCCGGTGATCTCCACGCGGCGGTCCTGCAGGTCCTGCGGCAGCGGTGAGATCTTCCACTCACCCTCGCGGATTTCACGGGTCTCGGGCAGGAAGTCGGGCAGCTCCCCGGCGTCCAGACGGGCCTGACGGGCCTCGCGCGCCCCCATCAGCTCGCGGCGGCGCGGCTCGAAGCGGTGGTGCAGCTCCGTCACAAAGGCCAGCGCCTCCGGCGACAGGATCTCGCGCTGCGGCTCACTGACGGGGGCGTGAATCTGCAAACCTGCTGTGGTCGCGGCGTCGCTCATGGGTGCTCCTTATAGGGAAAGAGAGGTGAAAAGTGCCATGGATTGTGGAACGGTGATGGCCTGGACGAGAGCCGCCGGAGCGGTCGGCTGGGAGCTGACCTTGGCTTTCGTCTGGTGAACTTGATTTTCATTCTACGCAAACTCGGGCCAGATGTGAAGCCACTGTCTGTGGCGCGGAGACAGGGCCTGTCTAAACCGGGGGTGGCCTGCGGGGCCGCAGTGGCGTCTCTGCAGCCCCGAACAAAGCCCAGACGGGTCCCGCAGCCACGGCGGCGCAGGCCCCATGCATCACAACCGGCAAGAAGTGCGGCCTACGGATGGCTGTTGTCAGTACACGCTGCAAGCGGTAGGACGCGGCACATTAACATTAGTAAAGACCTCAACAAGATTAAGACAAGCGCCGCTGAGCCTCCTGGGCATCACTGACCCGGGGTTCATCTCTAGACTTTCAGACGGAGGCACCATGACCCGACTCAAAGGCAACCGTGGGGGCGGCGGCGGCATCTGGTTCCTGATCCTGCTGATCCTGATCGTCATCTTCCTGCTGGCGTATTTTCTGTACCTGAAGCCGCAGGGCATCCTCGATCTGGGCGTGATCTGACCGCCCTGGCGCTGGTCCCCCCCGCACACCCCCACCACTGGAGCGTGACCCATGATTAAAGGCAAAGACATTCTGGGGCGGCACATCGTCGCCATTGATTCCGGCCAGCGCATCGACAGCGTGCATGACCTGATCTTCGATCACCAGGCCAACGAGGTGCTGGGGCTGCTGGTCGACGAGGGCGGCTGGTTCCGCGCGGCCAAGGTCGTGCCCTTCGAGATGATCCGCGCCATCGGCGAGGACGCCATCATGATCGACTCGGCGGACCACGTGACCACCACCCGTGACGATGACCGGCTGGCCGACGTGCTGGACAGCAAGATCAGTCTGATCGGCATGACGCTGCTGACCACCGACGGACAGGACCTGGGCAAGATCGCCGACGTGTATTTCGACGAGAAGACCGGCAAGGTGGAAGGTTACGAGGCCACCGGCGGCGTGTTCTCGGACCTGAGCAACGGGCGGACCTTCGTGCCAGCCCCGGAAAACGTGCAGATCGGCGAGCACGCGGCCATCGTGCCGGTGTCGGTGGCGAACGCCATGCACGAGCAGGAGCCGGGCGGCCTCAAGGGCGCGCTGGGCACCGCCGGCAGCTCGATCAAGGAGGCTTACGAGAACATCGCCGAGGCCACCAAGGAGCGCCAGAAGGAATTCGCCATCGGTAAGACGGCGGGCGGCGACGTCACGCTGGAAGATGGCAGCGTCATTGTGTCCAAGGGCGACACCATCACCGCCGAGCAGGCCGATCTGGCCGAGCAGCACGGCCGGCTGACCGCGCTGGCCACCACCGCGACGGGCGGGGCAATCTCGGACGCCTACGGCAACGTCGCCGACGCGTCCAAGGAGCGCCAGAAAGAGTACGTGGTGGGCAAGGAGGCCGGGAGTGACCTGCTGGCCGAGGACGGCTCCACCATCGTCACCAAAGGCCAGATCATCACCGCCGAGCAGGCCGACCGCGCAGAGAAGGACGGCAAGCTGACTGCGCTGGCCACCAGCGCCACCGGCGGCGTGATTGTCGCCACCTATGGCGACGCCCGCGAGCGCGTGCAGGGCGGCTTCGAAGACATGCGCGGCGCCACCGCCGAGCGCCAGAAGGCCTACGTGGTCGGCAAGACGGCCAGCTCGGACGTCACCACCGATGCGGGCGAGACCATTGTCTACAAAGGCGGCGTGATCACCAGCTATCAGGCGGACCGCGCCGAGCAGACCGGCAAGCTGGGCGCGCTGACCGCCGCCGCCACCGGCGGAGCCTTTGCGGGCGGCATGCAGGGCCTGCGTGGGAGCGGCGACAACGCGGCCCCGGTGGACCCCACCAGCCCCGAGGCCGCCATTGGCCGCCGCGCGAGGACTGAAGTGCGCGGCCCCAGCGGCAGCCTGGTGGCAGCGCAGGGCCAGATCGTCACGGCGGCCATCGTGGAGCGTGCCCGGCACCTGGGCGTTGAGGACAGGTTGCTGGCGGCCACTGGCGTTCGTTCAGACCAGTCCGGCCAGTCCGGCGGCACCGACACCCGCGCTGCCCTGGCCGGCGGCCTGGAAAACGTCTCCAGCGGCGCCAGCAACCTGCTGGACCGGGCCAAGGGCTGGCTGGGCGAGCGCCGCGAGGACGCCGAGACGGCGATGGACGAGCGCCAGCAGGCCATGCGCGAGCAGCGCATCAAGGACGCCCTGGGCCGCCCGGTCAACCGGGTGATCCTGGCCCCGGACGACAGCATCATTCTGAACCTGGGCGAGATCGTGACCCACAAGGCCGTGCAACTGGCCACCCAGGGCGACGTGCTGGACATTCTGCTGGACAGCGTCAGCACCGAGACGGCGCATATTGACCCACTGGCCAGCCGTCCCGCCGAGCATGGCCGCGGAGCGCTGGACAGCCAGAACGAAACGGGGCCGCAGAACACGCCCTCCGGCCTGTCCACCGATCCCAAATCCCAGGGCTGACGAACTGAACACCTGTTGTGTTCCCGGTGATCCTGTCCCCTGCGCCGCCCCGTCCCTGTGACCGGGCGGCGTTTGCTGGACGCAGCGTGGGCGGTGGGCCGCACTTTGCGAGTTGCGGCCCCGTGCCTGACCTGCGGCGGGCCTATGCTGGCGGGCATGGTTGAGACGCTGATTGGCAACACGCCGCTGGTGCAATTGCAACGGGTCACGGAGCCCGGCATGGCCGACGTGTTCGTGAAACTGGAGGGCCAGAACCCTGGCGGCAGCATCAAGGACCGCACCGCGCTGGGGCTGGTCGAGGACGCCGAGCGCAGCGGCCGCCTGAAACCCGGCGGCACCATCGTGGAGCCGACCAGCGGCAACACCGGGGTGGGGCTGGCGCAGGTGGCGGCGGCCAAGGGATACCGGCTGATTCTGTGCATGCCTGCCCAGATGTCCGAGGAGCGCAAGCGCACCCTCAAGGCCTACGGTGCGGAACTGGTGCTGACCGATCCGGCCCGCCGCATGCTGGCCGCCATCGAGGAGGCCGGGCGCATCGCCGAGGAAACCGGAGCGGTGGTGATGGGCCAGTTTACCAATCCGGCCAACCCGGCCGTCCACGAGCGCACCACCGGTCCCGAGCTGTGGCAGCAGATGGACGGACGCATCGACACCTTCGTGTACGGCAGCGGGACAGGAGGCACCATCAGCGGCGTGGGGCGGTTTCTGAAGGCCCAGAACCCGGACCTTCAGGTGGTGGCCGTGGAACCGGCGCGCAGCAACGTCCTGAGCGGCGGCGAGCGTGGCGAGCACGGCTTTCAGGGCATGGGGCCAGGCTTCATTCCGGACAACCTGGACCGGAGCATCATTGACCGCGTGATACAGGTCTGGGAGGAGGATGCCTACCCGCTGGCCCGCCGTCTGGCCCAGGAGGAGGGGGTCTTTGTGGGCATGAGCAGCGGGGCCAACGCCTGGGCCTCCCTGCAGGTGGCCCGTGAGCTGGGCGCAGGCAAACGGGTGGCAACCATCGCCTGCGACACCGGGGCGCGCTACCTGACCACCGCGCTGTTCAGCGAGGAAACCGGGACCCCTCCAGGCTACAAACCGTATTCACGCGAACGGGTCTGAAGCGGGGAGGGGCGGCCCTGCCAATTCCATTCCTGGGCCACCTTCCCCGCTACCATGCCGGTATGGCGGCCGAACATGACGTGGTGACCGTGGGCAACGCTGGCGTCCTGGGGCGCCCCGCGTCCGTTCGTGAGGTGGGCTGGGCGGCCCGTGGGGTGGACAGTGCGGCCCGCTAGAGCCGCGCTGCTGCTGGCCGGGGTTGTGGCGCTGGCGGTGGCCCTGTCGGCCTGCTCGGACGTGCGCTATCTGGCGCAGGCGGCGGGGGGACAGCTGGACCTGCTGCGGCGGGCGCGGCCCATTGCCGCCGTGCTGGCGGATCCTGCCACCGACGCGGAGCTGCGCCGCAAGCTGGAACTGCTGGGGCGGGTACGGGCCTTTGCCGTGGGTGAACTGGGTCTGCCGGACCACGGCGCCTTCCTGAAATACGTGGACGTGGGGCGGCCCGCCGTGGTCTGGAACGTGTTCTCCGCGCCCCCCGACAGCGTCCGCCTGCGGACCTCCTGTTTTCCCATTGCGGGCTGCGTGACCTACCGGGGCTACTTCCACGAGGCCGACGCGCGGGCCTACGCCGACACGCGCCGGGCGGCAGGCGACGACGTGAGCGTGGGGGGGGTGGGCGCCTACAGCACGCTGGGCTACCTGAACGACCCGGTGCTGTCCACCATGCTCTCTTCCTCCGACGCCAGCCTGATTCGCACCGTGATCCACGAACTGGCGCACCCGGCGCTGTACGTCAAGGACGACACCGTGTTCAACGAATCTTTCGCCACCGCCGTAGAGGAGGCCGGGATGCGGCGCTGGCTGGCCGCGTACGGCACCCCCGAACTGGCCAGGGCAGACCGGCTGGCACAGGACAGGGCGGCGGGGTTCCAGAAGCTGCTGCTTCAGACGCGCGGCGAGCTGGAAGGCCTGTATGCCCAGAACCGGCCGGCCACCGAGCTCCAGAGCCGCAAGGCAGTGATTCTTCAGACCCTGCATAACCGCTACGCCGAGCTGAAAGCAGGCTGGGGCGGCTACGGCGGCTACGACGGCTGGTTCGCGCGCGGGGCCAACAACGCCTCGCTGGGCGCGGTGGCTGCCTACGCGACGCTGGTGCCGGAGTTCCTGGCCCTGCTGGAACGCGGCGGCGGCGATATCCCGAAAATGATCGCAGCGGCAGCCACATGTGCCCGGCGGCCCGGCGCGGAGCGGCAGCCGTGCCTGAGGGGAGAATAGGACGGAGCGCCTGTCCCGCTTTCCCAGCGTTTCCCGGGCGATAGAGAAAAGCTCCGGTTGTCAGGCCACGTGCGCCCACACCTGAAGAAAACCTAGCGGCTCCAGCGTGCCGCGCCCCGCGTCTGAGAGAATGCGCCCATATGTGGACCCTGGTTCTCAACAGCGGCAGCAGCAGCCTGAAATTCGCCGTCCTTGACCCGGCCTCGGGCGAAACGCGGCTCTCGGGGCTGGCCGAACGGCTGGGCGCAGAGGCAGCGTCCATGCGGCTGGACGTGGCCGGTCCGGGAGAGGGGGGCAGGCGCCAGACCCACGCCCTGAACGGCGGCAGCTACGCCGAGGCCATGCGGCTGGTGCTGGCCGAACTGGAGACCCTGGGGCTGCGATCAGAAGTGCGGGCGGTGGGCCACCGCGTCGTCCACGGCGGCAGCCGCTTCAGCGCCCCCGCCACCATCACGCCCGAGGTGCTGGGGGCCATCCGCGACTGCGTGCCGCTGGCCCCGCTGCACAACCCGGCCAACATCGCGGGCATCGAAGCGGCCATGAACGCCTTTCCGGAGCTGCCGCAGGTGGCCGTGTTCGACACTGCCTTTCACCAGACCCTGCCCGAAGTCGCCTACCGCTACGCCGTGCCGGAGGCGTGGTTCACGCAGCACGGCGTCCGGCGCTACGGCTTTCACGGCATCAGCCACTCGTTTGTCGCCGGCGAAGCGGCGCGGATGCTGGGCCGCCCGCTCTCCGGGCTGAACCTGATCACCGCGCACCTGGGCAACGGCTGCAGCGTCTGCGCGGTGGCGGGCGGGCGCAGCGTGGGCACCAGCATGGGCCTGACCCCGCTGGAAGGACTGGTCATGGGCACCCGCAGCGGCGACGTCGATCCCGGCCTGCACGACTATCTGGCCCGCGTCTCGGGCCTGACCCTGACCCAGATCACGGCGGCCCTGAACCGCGAGAGTGGCCTGCTGGCCCTGTCGGGCCTGACCAACGACATGCGCGAACTGGAGGAGGCGGCGGCGCGCGGTCACGTCGGGGCGCGGCTGGCGGTGGAGATCTTCGCCTACCGGCTGGCGCAGGGCATGGCCTCCATGGCCGTGGCGCTGGGCCGGGTGGACGGCGTGGTCTTTACCGGGGGTATCGGCGAGAACAGCGCTTCCGTGCGGGCGGCGACGCTGGCCCGTCTGCCCTTTCTGGGTCTTGAGCTGGACGTGGCGGCCAACGCGGCGGCGGTTCACGGTCAGGGCGGTTCCATCGGCGCTCCGGACCGCCTTCCGGCCCTGGTGGTCAACACCAACGAGGAATGGATGATTGCCCGCGAAACGGCCGGGCTCCTGACGCCAACGGCCCAATGAGCGCCTGCATTTTCCCCCGAACCCCCCTCTGAAGGAGCCACCATGAAAACCCTCTTCATCGCCCCCACCCGCAACGCCGTGGGCCTGTCCAGCACAGCGCTGGGCCTGACCCGTGCGCTGGAACGGCAGGGCCTGAAAGTCGCGTTTCTCAAGCCCATCGCCCAGACGCATGAGAGCGCCACCGACGACAGCGTGCATTTTGCCCGCGCGCTGGCGCACCTCAAGACCCCCGATCCGGTCCCGCTGGCAGAGGCCGAGGAGCAGCTGAGCCACGGCGCGGAAGAGGAGCTGATGGAGAACGTGATCGCCCTGGTGCGGGCGGCCACCGACGGCGGCGGCGCGGACGTGCTGATCGCCGAGGGCCTGGCCCTGACCGAGCGCAACGTGTACGCGGGGGCACTGAACGCCAGTCTGGCGCGCAATCTGCAGGCCAGCACCGTGCTGGTGTCCAGCCTGAGCGGCGTAACGGCGGGCGAACTGGCCGATGAGCTGGAAATCGCCGCGCAGAATTACCGCCGCAGCGACGGCACCGGCCTGTCGGGCTACGTGCTGAACTTCGCCCCGCGTGAGCTGGACTTCGGCGGCCTGATGGCCGAACTGCGGGCGCGCAGTCCCCTGCTGGCCAGCGGGGAACTGCCGCTGCTGGGCGTGGTGGCGCAGTCCCCGGCGCTGGCCGCCCCGCGCACGCTGGACGTGGCCCGCTATCTGAACGCCGAGGTGCTGAACGAGGGCGAGGCCGGGCACCGGCGGGTCAGCAGCACGGTGGTCACGGCCCGCACCGTGCCGCGCATGGCGCACCTGTTCGTGCCCGGCGCGCTGGTGGTCACCCCCGGTGACCGCGAGGACGTGATCATGGCCGCCGCGCTCTCGCACCTCAGCGGCGTGCCGCTGGCTGGCCTGATGTACACCTCGGGCAGTGCGCCGGAAGACAGCATAGAAAGGCTGTGCCGGACGTCGCTGACCTCGACGTTGCCGGTGATGCGCGTGCAGACCAATTCCTTTCACACCGCCTCGCTGCTGTCGCGCATGGACGCCCGCGTGCCGCACGACGACACCGAGCGCATGGAGGGCCTGCTGGATTTCATTGCGGACCGGCTGGACCTGGCCGCGCTGCGAACGCGCATCCGCACGCCGGACGTGGTGGGCGAGCGCCGGTTGCCGCCCAGCGCCTTTCGCTACGAGCTGATTGTGCGCGCCCGCGCCGCGAACAAGCGTATCGTGCTGCCCGAGGGCGACGAGCCGCGCACCATCCGGGCCGCCATCCGCTGCGTCGAAAAGGGCATTGCCCGCCCGGTGCTGCTGGCCCCGCCCGAGCGGGTGCGGCAGGTGGCCGACGGGCTGGCCCTGGCCCTGCCGCCGGAACTGGAAATTATCGATCCAGACAGCATCCGTGCCCAGTACGTGGCCCCGATGGTGGAGCTGCGCAAAAGCAAGGGGCTGACCGCACCACAGGCCGAGGCGCAGCTGGAAGATACGGTGGTGCTGGGCACCATGATGCTGGCCCAGGGCGAGGTGGACGGGCTGGTGTCGGGCGCGGTGCACACCACCGCCAACACCGTGCGTCCGGCCATGCAGCTGATCAAAACCGCCCCCGGCGCGGCGCTGATCAGCTCGGTTTTCTTCATGCTGATGCCCGAGCAGGTGCTGGTCTACGGCGACGCGGCCATCAACCCCAACCCCAACGCCGAGGAACTGGCCGACATTGCCATCCAGAGCGCCGACAGCGCCCTGGCCTTCGGTATCACGCCGCGCATTGCCATGCTGTCGTACAGCACCGGCGAGAGCGGCAGCGGCGAGGACGTGGAAAAGGTGCGCGTGGCGACCGCGCTGGTCCGGGAGCGCCGCCCGGACCTGATGGTGGACGGCCCGATGCAGTACGACGCTGCCAGTGTGCTGAGCGTGGGCCGCCAGAAGGCCCCGGACAGCCCGGTGGCCGGCCGCGCCACCGTATTCATCTTCCCGGACCTGAACACCGGGAACACCACCTACAAGGCCGTGCAGCGGGCGGCGGGCGTAGTGGCGGTGGGGCCAATGCTTCAGGGTCTGCGTAAGCCGGTCAATGACCTGTCACGCGGAGCGCTGGTGGACGACATCGTGTACACCATTGCGTTGACCGCGATCCAGGCGGCGCAGGTGGAAAGCACCGAGGCCGCGCCGCTGCCCTGAACTGGTGTGAAGACGTCTCTGAGGCGCTGAGGCTGGATGCCCTTAAACAGCAGCCAGGCTTCTCATGCCCCGTCTGCGATCTGTCTCAGACCTATGTAAAAATGATGAAAGAACGCTGAGAGTGCGGGTTCAGATGCTGGTTGTGAGAACGTTAATATCTATTGGTATCTGACCCATAAACGTTAATCGTTCCGATAGGCCCACCTGTAGGAGCATGGCCGAGTACCATGAGACACGGCAATTAGGCGGCTGGCACGCACATTACGAAGTAAAAGGCGAACTAATCGACTGGGGTGAGAGCCAATTTGAGGTGACTCTCATCTTTTCATTGCCGCAATAAACGTTACGATTTTCCCTTAAACGCATTTATTGATATGCCACGTTTAATTAACATGACTCACATTTATTAACCTGGCCTTAACGTCCCCCCAGGTACTTTGTCTACAGCAGCGGAGCACTTTCGCTCCGATGTTCGGCACATCGCCCCATTCACGATTGGAGGGTCACCATGAAAAAAGTCTGGATTCTGAGTGCAGTGGTTGTGACGGCAGCAGGAGTGGCGGGTGCCCAGGGCGCGGCACCTGAAGTCCAATCCTTCGGTACTCCCCCCGGCTGTGGGTCTCATTGCCCAACTCCAACACCCCCCGCCAATGATTCGGTCAACATTACCTCAGGAGGCGGCTCGAGCAGCCTAACCGAGAGGATTGAAATCACTATTCCAAAAGTTGTTGCGATGCACCTGCACGAGAAGACTTGGAGCCTGAATCTGGGCGACGATGACGCAGTCAAGGCGAACTGCTACCGGGCAGGCGGTCACAGCATCACTACGGGCCGCGACACTCTGGATGACATCTCCGCTTTCATGAGTCACAGTGGTACGGCCTGGACCGGTGACGGCACCCCAAACACTAGAAATGCCTACTCCTTCGCGGGTATCTTCTCTTGGAACAGCAGCTTCAACAGCCAAATGATCCCGGCCCCCAGGTACCCTGGCATCGAGTACGCCACCGGTACCAACAATACGGTCAGCTGGAAAGGGCCAATTGTGTGCTTCAACCGCAAGGTTGTGGAGAAGTTCTCCAACGGTGCCAATGGCTGGAATGTCAGCATCAGGGTCAATCCTGGCGTCACCGCCGGCTTCCCGACCCTGATCGTGGGTGACCGCGTGGCGGGAACCACCTTCCGCAAGGTTGAAACGCTGTACAACGCAGCTGCAAACCCCGCTGCCTACAAAACGCTCTCTTTCACGAACACCGAGGCAGGCATGGGCAAGACTACCGGTGGCTGGCTGGACGATTACATCCTCGAAGCCCTGGTTTTCGACGGGAACGAAACCGCCGGGTCAAAGACTGCCGATGTGGTCTTCACGTTGACCGGAACCTTCTAAACGCTGCCGGGACAGGACCCAAGCGGAAAGCCGCACCTGTCCCCACGCTCCTTTCAATCCTGTCCACGGGCTGGTCCTGTGCAGGAGCCGCTTTCCCCGCAAGCGGTCTGAATCGCGTTGTTTCTGGGAACGTGTCGCGGGGTGTGCCACGTTCCTCCTTACTTTTTACGGGTGCTTTGTCTGGACGTCCTGTGGGTTCAACTTCGGCTCCCCGTCTGGGGCCACCCAGGGCCAGCGCATCCGGCAGCTTGTTCCTAACATAAGAATCTCTTTTGCTTTGTCCGCACGCCCCTGACGCCCCGCATCGCTTCTTTTCTGGAGGACACCCCCATGCTGCACGCCCCCCATCGCTCTGGTTACCGCGCGGCCTACCGGTTGCTGGCCTTCTCGCTGCTCTGTCCCTCTGCCCTGGCCGCGACCGGTGTCAGCGTGGACGTTTCACGCGTGGAACTGAGTGTTCAGCCCGGCGCCAGCGTGAACCACGCCGTCACGGTTACCAATCCCGGCACCAGGAACGACAGCGCCATGAAGGTCAGCACTTACCTGCGCGATTTCGTATTTCCCGCCAGCGGCGACGTGCAGTTTCTGGGCGCAGGCAGCACCCGCAATAGCCTCTCTAAATGGCTTCAGTTCACGCCTCCGGAATTCACGCTGGACGCCGGACAAAAGCAGCAGGTTCGCTACACTGTGCAGGTGCCTGCCGGAACCGCGCCAGGGCTGTACTGGGGCGTGCTGTTCTTTAAAAGTGACACGGCCAGCAGCGTGGCCAGCGCCGCCCCGGCAGCCCCACCCAGCCCGGCCAACGGCGTCACGGTGACGTACAACATTGACGTGGGCCAGATCATTTACGTGCAGGTGGGCACACCTACCCTGGACGCCAGCCTCAGCACCATTGGGGCCGAGTACGCCAACGGCCAGCTGAACATCAGCGCCAGCATCAAGAACACCGGCAGTGCACTGCTGCGTGCCGCTGGACGCGCTCAGGTGGTGGATGCCAGTGGGCAGATTGTCGCCACGCTGCCCATTGGGGAAAGTGTGGCGCTTCCTGGCTACACCCGCGCCTTCAGTGGGGAGGCTCCGGCAAGCCTCAAGGCCGGCGAGTATCAGGTGCTGCTGGCCCTGCAATACGCCAAGGGCAAAGTCTTTACCGGCCAGACGCGTCTGGTGGTGAAGTGATGCGTGCGCTGGCCAGCATAGCGCTGCTGCTGGCGCTGACATTCCCCGCCGCCGCCCAGACCACAGCGTCTCAGGACATTGTGCTGCTGGATAACCAGCGCTTCAGCCTCCGCGTGGCCTTTCAACCCGGCGCACCTGGAGGGCCAGAATACCCGCCGCTGGGCGCATTCTCCAGAGACAATCCTGCATATTATCCCGTGCGTGATCCGGTCAGGCCGTTGCGCCTGACAGTGTCCACCCAGGTGCAAAATGCCGCGCTGGTGTTGCGCGCCATGTCGCTGCTGCCGATCAGTGGGCCGGCCTTGCCCACTGATCGGGTGGAATACAGCGTCAATGGCGGTCCGTGGCAGCGCGTTGGTACGGTGCAGGCTATTGCCCTGGTTCCAGCCAGCGGTCAGGCCACGTATGACATCGCGCTGCGGCTGCGGCTGGAAGGTGACGAGACCGCAGGCGAGCGCCAGCTGGTCCTGATCATGATGATTGAGCCGCAGCCGCCACAATCCTTGTCCTCCTTGTCGGCCAGGACATGGTGAGATGGCCCACTCTGCAGCACGTCCTCTGCTGCTGACGGCGCTCCTGGCCGCCGGCTCGCCACACGGTTTGACGGTCTGGGGCACAGCCTACGCCCAGCAAGACC
Source organism: Deinococcus aerolatus (assembly GCF_014647055.1). Lineage (NCBI taxonomy): Bacteria > Thermotogati > Deinococcota > Deinococci > Deinococcales > Deinococcaceae > Deinococcus > Deinococcus aerolatus. The sequence continues at coordinate 237,486 of NZ_BMOL01000005.1, forward strand.
CGGGACAGGCCGGGCAATCCCCAGCACCTCAAGCGCCGTCAAATACGCCGTCAAACCAGAATCAACCGGGCAAAACTTCTATACAGGTCGCCGAACCCGGTGACTTCCTGACTCTGCCGCTGCAGGTGCCTGTTGCAGTCAGCTACACAGTACAGGCGGCGCTGCCCCCAGGCTGGTCCCTGCTGACCACCGAGACGTCTGGCACGGACGGCGTGGCGGTAGTGGCCCTTCATCTGTCTGAAGGTGCGGCGGCCGGGCCGCGGCCCCTGACCTTTACGTTGCGAACCACGGATGGAGTGGTGGTGTCGGTGCCTCTCACGGTTACTGTTGCCGCGCATCCCGACTTCGTGGTCGTGCTGCCCGCCACTGATCGTCTACGGCCCGGCGAGGGGCGTAAGTACACGGCCCGTATCACCAATACCGGCAATGCCACCGATACGCTGCGGCTGCGCGTGGAGGGCAGCGCTACTGTCTCAACCGAACAGGTGACCCTTGCGCCGGGCGAGAGCGCCGAGGTGCAACTGGCCTATACCCAGCGCAGCCTGGGCAACGCCGATACGGTCCGGCTCACGGCCCTCAGTACTGTAGAACCAGGACTGACGCGCGACAGTCTGTTGGTGTTAAGCATTAATAACGGGCAGGTGGAGGGCGGAGGGCCGCAGCTGAACTGGAGTGCGGCGCTGGCCCCGCAAGTGAACTGGAACTCGGCCCCCAAAAGCACTGGGACACCTGAGACCGGGATTCCGGATCTGCCCGGCAGCGTGCCTACCTTACCTGGTCTGCCTGACGGCAACGACACACCAGAAACAGCCACCCCGACACTCAAGCCGGACGCCCCCACCTGGACCTGGGGGGGGACGTTCAACGCCTCGCTGGGAGGCGATCTCAGTGATTATGCTCGGGGCTCGGCCAGCTACTCGCTGCGGCGCGCTGAAGACGGACAGATGATCGACAGGGCCACGGTTCAGGTCATCCGCGGTGATCTGACGGTCAGGGCCCTGGGTAGCAATTTCTTCCGGCAACTGGGCCTGGAAGCCGAGTACGGGCGCGGCGACTACAGCTACGGCGTGGGCGTGTACCGCGAGGCGGCCCAGAACGGCCAACCAGCCGGCTTCAGCGTAGCGGGACGGCTCGGGCACACCTCGGGGCTTTACCTGAGCGCATCACACCGTTTCGTCGATGCAGGCACCACATCGCTGGATGTGGGCTGGCGGCGCCAGCTGGGTGCCTGGCTGCCCAGCGCGGAGGTATCTGTCCGGCACGCTGGATCAGACTGGGGCGTGGCGCTGCGCCAGAGGCTTAACTATGAAAATAAAATTCTACTGGCCCAGCAGGATTACCGATACGACAGTCTCAGCCGCTCGCAGCAGCTTGACGTGCGCGTTGGCTCCCGTCAGCAGCTCCCCTTCGGCATTAATGCTGCCCTGAGCGTTAGCAACGCGGCGGGGGTGTGGCGTTATGGCGTTTCGGGCGCGGCGAGCTACCGCCCGGACCCTACCTTCGGCGTGACCCTACAGGCCAACGCGGGCAGCGATCGTTTCTCTGCGCAGCTCAGTACCCTCAAGGAGTGGCGCTGGGGCAGTGCTGATGTCTTCGTGAGCGGACAGCTGAACTATGAGGGGGGCGTGGCAGATGGCGTCTTACAGGCCACTGGCGTGCTTCCGGCCGGAGGCGGAGCGCTGCTGCTACGGGGAACGCTGGGCTACCGCGGCGCTGCGGGTTTACTGTACGGCGCGGGTGCTGGTTACATACATGGCGCATTTAGTGTGGCGGGGGGCGCGCAAAGCGATGCCAAGAAGACCATTCTGTCGTTCAGCGCGGCGTATCGGCCGGCACGTGGCGTCAGTGCAACGGCCGATTACCTGCTCTCCAACACGGAGGGGGGAAGCGCGCAGACCGTCCGGGCGAGTGTGGGTTATAACGCGGACCGCTGGTCGGCGGCAGTGCTGGGTGGGTATGGCGTGGGCGCCCCGCAAAATGAGGGGTTTACCTACGGTGCGCGGGTAGGGGTTCAGGTGATTCCCTCGGTGCAACTCAGTGTTCAAGCGGAGCGCACAGGTGAACGCACGCGCGTTTCGGTGCGGGGCAATCTCACGCCATCAGGGGCTTTTAAAACGCCTGACGCCGTCGTGAACCTGTTCGGCGGCCGCGATGCGGGGACGTTGCAGCTGCTCGCCTTTCTGGATGGCAACAAGAATGGCGTGCAGGATGCTGGCGAAGCAGGAATCGCCTCACGCTTCATGGTCGGCGAGCAGGTCGTGGCAACCGATGAGCGCGGCAGTGGAAGTACGCTACTCAAACCCGGCAAATACAACGTTCAGCTGGAGGGTGATGTGCTTGCACAGTATCTGATCCCCAGTCTCCCTGAAGTAGCTGTGCCGCTGCGGCAGACCGTGACGCTTGCGATTCCAGTGCAGCAGGTTGGTACTGTTCAGGGCCAGCTGACTGATGACACTGGACATCCGTTGGCCGGCGTCCCCCTACAACTGAATGGTCCCGAGGGCAGCGTCAACGCTCTGACCGACGCAACTGGATTTTACCGCGCTGGAGGGCTGGGGTTCGGTACGTACGACCTCAGTGTGCAGGCTGATCCGGCATTGTACCGTGCGCCTGAGCCGTTTCGCCTGGTTGTGGACGCTACTCACGTACTGATCACCCAGAACCTACAGCTGGAGAGCGCAGCCACCCTGACTTCTCTGAGTGCTGAGGACCTGACCCTCAGTGTGACTCTGCCTCAGCAGCCTGTGCCTCCGGGCGCTGTAGTACCCGTTCGCGCTGAGGTTGAGTCTGCTGCTGACGCAGTGCACCTGGAAGGCCTGGGCGAGCCGCTGCCGCTCACCAGCCTGGATGGCCGGATCTGGAGCGGCACCGTGAAACTTGCTGCGGATCAGCAGACCACTGAAGTTCAGGTTGTCGCCCAGCGCGGCACCCACAGCGGCAGCGAGCGTGCCATATTGCTGGTCGATCCTGCTCTGCCTGCCGCAACTCTGCGTGCGGTCCCGTACAGCGCCCTTCCTGCTCAGATTCTGACCCTGCGGACCGTGCTGTACGTACCTGCAACTCAGATCGAGGTGCGAGACGAAACCGGTCAGCTGACGCCCCTCCTACACCTCGCGACCTCTGAGCCAGAAACGCCTGCAACAGTGGAACATCAGTACACCGCACAGTTCACTGCAAACACTGCCCCCGGCACCCATACCCTTACCCTACTGGTAGATGGTCAGGTGCGCGCGCAGGCAACATATCAGGTGCTGGGGCGTCCGTGAAAGCGCAAGAGGGGCTTTGCTCAACCCGTGACACTTGAATGGGTGAGCAGCTGTACGGCTTTCTTCACGTCGGAAAACTTGTCAAATGGATCTGCTGCCCCAGGCTCCAGCACGTATTTATCTGAAGACCCGTTGCGCAGTAGCTGAAGGGGCCGGGGGGCGAGGTGAACCGTCGCCCCCCTACCACTTCATTGGATTCAGAGAACCGTCGGTTGGCGGGCTCGCCAGCGGAGGTTAACGAGTCCAGCGACACAGCCCCAGATCACACCATGTTTTGAGGGCTTGTTCCTGAAAAACTCCCTGCAGGCACGGAATTTCTTGACACGGCTGATCGTGTTCTCGGCGGTGATCCGAACCTTTGAGATCAGCCGATTCAGTTCGCGTTGCTCATCGCTCAGTTCGCCCTTTTTAGGGCGCTTGGCGGGCACACTGGTCTCCCACTCGGGATAGACTTTCCCTATGCCGGTGTATCCACGGTCTCCCCACACTCGGACCTGCCTGGGAAGCCGAGTCATCAAATGGGAGTGCCGCAGCGCCTTCATGTCATGGGTGCGACCGCTCGCGGTCGCACCCATACGGACTCCGATTAAAAAGTGCATAATCTGAGCATCAAATACTTCTTTTCTTACGTCAAACTTCAGCATTCTGCTGCTGACTTCTGGAGCATCTTCCGGGCCAGCACCTGCGCCGCCTAACGGCGCAGAGCACAGTTTTTTGCGCTTCTTGCCGAAGGCAAAAGTGAACACGAGCTGTTGGCGTTGACTCAATATTCGGTCTCGGGTGCGCGCAAGGTCTTGCGTCGGTATCACACCCTGGGACTGGACGGTCTGGGAGATGGACGGGCTGACAACCGGGGCGCACCCACGGTCTTGACCGAGGCGGAGCAGCAACAGTTCGCTGCCCGTCTGCGCGAGGATTTTGAACAGGGCATCGTGTGGTCAGGCAAAGACGTACAGACGTGGGTGCTCGAACAGTGTGGCAAGACGGTGTACCTGGGCCGCACCTATGAATTTATGCGGGCAGCGGGGTTCTCCCCGCAAAACCCCGGCCCCGTCACGTGAAAGGTAATGAAACGGTCAAAGCCGACTTCAAAGCAAAGGGCTAACGGAGACGCTCCACAGGGCGGAGCGTCTCCATCCTCGGGTGTCGCTGTGGTGCCTGGACGAACATCGACTGGGGCTCAAGCCGATTCGCCGAAGGGTCTGGGCGCCCACGGGTCATACGGGCTCCAATTGAATCGTTTGCAAAACGATGAAAATCCGAGCGAAGCGAGAACGAG